>JACPCS010000061.1:0-12080 GCA_016184455.1 Acidobacteriota bacterium | reverse complement strand
GCGTCCTCTTCGGTCGCCACGTGCCGGTGCAACACGCGGCGCCCGCCCAACAGCTCCGTGGCGAGCTGCACGGACGATGTCGCGGATGAGGCTTCAGGGGATTCCGTAAGCGCTGTGGGCACGGCAGCCTCCATGTCAGATGGCATATAAATCATGCCATATGGCAGCCAGGCTGTCAACCTGAATCGACCGTAAAGGTCAGCGATTCACATGCTCCGCCTCCAGCGTCATGCGGCGGATATGAGGACGTTCGTGTCGAGGAAGACTTGATCGCTCACGCACGCGACGGCGGTTCGTGCGGAATCTGATCGGAATCGAGGCCGAGCCTTCGAACCGCTCAGTGCGCGGCGGCATTCTCGAGCAAGAACTGGGCAAGTCTACACGGCGTGTAGCGCTCGACGATCGGCGAAGGTGCTCGCGTTGCACGCCGCGCTTGGCGGCTCTCGGAGATTGGAGCGCTCTTATTTGTCCTCTGTCATAACCTTCGCAAGTCGACGCGACGTTTCGGCTCCGTGGTCTTTCGCGATTTCTGAGGCGTGGCTCTCGAAGATTTTGCCGAACCCCCGCGCACGCTGCACGCTCCGCTCCTCGCGATGAATCGCACGTCGTGCAAATCGCGAGTCACAGAACGAACAGCAGCTCTGATTTCGCTGCGCTTGATCGACGGTCTGCCGGTGGCTTTCTGAATTGTCCGAAATGCCACTGAGAACCTCTGCCGACTAATCTACACCTGACTGCTGGGATCAGGACTACACGTGTTCAAGCGTTGACACATCTCCGGCGGCGTCCAGTTGGCAAAGAGCACGCCGCAGCCAGGCGTAGGAGATTCGTTCTTGCTCGAGTCGCACTCGATCGCCCAGCCGGTCAAGGCGAAGGTCGTCGAAGAGGGCGCGCTCTTCCTGCGTCAAGAGCGACGTGTCGCCTGTGTAGCGGCGATTAACGGGTTCCTGGCCCCAAAGGCTCCGGTGGGCGTCGAGGGTGTCCAGGTTCATCAGGAACGAATGCGCGTGGGGGAGATGGGCGCGCAGGCGGTTCAGGATCCCAAAACCATGTGTGTCAATATCGCCCCAATAGTACACGTCGACGGTGCGCATCCAGGGGATATCCGCCAGCCGTTCAAGTCCGTAGCCAAGCCCGAACACGATGATGCTTTCTCGACAATCGGGAAATGACAGACCATTGACCCGATTCTCCGTTATGAAGACTCGCTTCACAGGAACCGGCAGAATCGCGAAGTGGTCCGGCGGCAGTGACAGGTCCGTCCACGTGTTCACTGCGAGTGCCTCATCAAGGATGCGGAATCGCACGAGCGGCGGCTCCACTCGAAGCCCATACCTCCAATTGAATTCTCTCGCCCCGGCGGCCGTGCGATCGACGGCATCGGCCGGCAGCACGATGTCCAACAATTCAGCAAGGATGCCGCGCTGAGCTTCGATGAACTTTGTGTCCACGCCAACGATGTCGAGTTGTCGCAAGTAGAGACCCGGGCGAGGATGTGCGCCGAACCACTCGAGGACAGCCAAGACCTGATTCCAGTGATCCGCGTGCTCGAGTGCTTTTAGCGGCCAACGCGCCAACCATTCGCGCAGGAGCGGCTGCCGTGCGAGCGTGTGGTCGACCAACGCTTGGAAGCGCTCCATTGCTGCCTGCTGGCGAATCAACCGCAGGGCATCGATCTCTCGTGGAACCACCGCCGCGACCGGGAGGTCGTTGTTGCCGTGCACGCGATTGCGGACGCTCTCTCGTCGAAGCTCGAATCCAAATCCCGTGGACTCGGCGCTCGCCTCGCGCAACGCTGTGGCCCAATCTGACACTTCGCCGAAACGCTCGGCGATGTCGCGCGCGGCAGGACGCCGGAGGTGGATCTCCATCGGAAAAAGGACGGCTCCGGTGACTCGCGCCGCAAGGATGTCCCCTCGGTTCCAGCGCTTGTGAAGCTCTTGAACGATCGCATCCGGCGTGGACCAGGTCATACGACGCTGATCATTCTTCGAGCCGCCTGCTCGGCTCGGTACTCCTCGATCGTGAGGTTGCGAAGCCGGGAATGCTGGCCGTCTTCGTTGTGGACGAACCCAACGTTCGCGACAAAGGGCTCGATGACATGAATCTTCTGCAGTGGAGTCACGATCAGCAGTTGCAGATTCAGACGCTGGAACAGCTCCAATCCATAGCGGGTTGACTCGTCGGAGCCACGGCCGAACGCTTCGTCGATGACGACGAAGCGGAACGACCGGGAACGCTGTTCGCCCCACTCGAGGCCAAACTGATAGGCGAGGCTGGCGGCGAGGACCGTGTAAGCGAGCTTCTCTTTCTGACCTCCTGACTTACCGCCCGAGTCCGTGTAATGCTCGTATTCCTGGTCGTCTTCGCGCCAACGCTCCGATGCTGAGAAGACGAACCAATTCCTCACGTCCGTCACCTTTCGAGTCCAGCGTGCGTCGAGGTCCGTTTGGCCTTCGCGCCCTCGAAACCGCTCGATAATGGATTTCACTTGGAGGAACTTCGCCTCGGAGTAGTGGTCATCTTCTGAGCCCGTCAGCGCGCCTTCCGTGCAGGCGCGCAGGCTCTCCCTGAGTTCACGTATATCGGCATCCTGTGTGCCTTCCGCCAGCAGGCTGATGTACCGGTTTGGGTTGTAGTCAATCCCTCGGAGCGAGCGGTTGATCGTGGTGATACGCTCGCGGATCTCTTCTCGCTCACGATTGAGCTGCGCCTGAAAACCGGCCACCTCACGGATCGTGTTCTGATTCAGCAGAGTCTTGAACTGCGCTTCGAAGCGCGGCAGGTCATCGGCACGCAGCCGATCCAGCATCTCGCGGTACGCGTGCGTCGCCTCGATGGCCACATCCACTTCACTGGTATCAATCGGCCAGGCAAGTTTGTAGCTGCGCATCGCGTCGATGATGCTGTCACGGAGGCGGGCGAGCTTCTTGTCCTCCGCATCGATGCGCTTTTGCAGCCACTCGCGCATGTCGCTCTGCCGGTTGTCGCAGGACTCGACCGTGAGCTTCTGGTCGCTGAGCGCCTCGGCCCGCATCGACTCGAGTTGAGGGAAGTAGCGGGCCTTGGCCTCGTCTGGGGTTGCCGCGAGCAGCGTGTGAACGTCAGCCAACGCCTTCTCGGCATCCCCACGGCGGGTCGTCGCGACGGTCCGGCTCGCGCTGGCGGCGTCCAGCTCCTGCTGAAGAGCGCCGAGCTGCTCATCGACCGTGACCAGCTGGGCCTGCAGCGTGCGCAGAACATCGGACGCCGCTTCAAGGGCCCGTCGCTCATCGTCGAGGCGCTGGATATCAAGCGTGAGCGCTTGCCAATCGAGTTCGTTGTACTCGCGATAGACGGTCAGCTGCTTTAGCCGGCCTTCCCGTTCGCGCAGTTGCCTGTGAGTGGTCTGAATGTCATTCAACCGCTGTTGTCCCGCGTGGATCTGACGTTGGAGATCGGAGGCCTGCTTGGCGAGCGCGGCGATCTTGGCTTCGTTGCTCCACCCAAGGACATAGCGCGTGCGATCGTCGAGAGCATGGCGATCGTCCTTCTCGTGCCGCTCTCCGTCGGTCTTGATTTGTCCGGTCCGCGTGATCGCCTTCCGCTCCCGCCTGAACTGTTCAAGCGTGAGGCAGCACGAATAATCGAACCGGCGACCCAGATCCCGCGCGAGCCATCCATAGAACGGTGACTCGGACCGAATCGCCAGCTTGTGGACAAGTGATGTGGGCTGGAGTTCGGGAGTGGTGTCGCGGCCGTCCACGGCCAGGATGCGGTAGTACACAAGCCGACCTCGGAGGTTCGTCCGCTCAACCCATTCCGCGACGGACCGGTAGTGCAAGTCCGGCACGAGAAGCGACAGGCCATAGTTGTGCAGGAGTCGTTCGATCGCGCCCTCCCAATCACCTTCTGTGTCACGGACCTGGAGCAATTCTCCAACAAACGGCAACGTGTCGGCGAACAGGCCAAGCGCTGAGCACAGCGTCTGGCGAAGCGTGAGCATCGTCGCTGTGATGTTTGAGCGGCGCTGGCGGAGAGACGCGAGTTCCACTTGCAGGCTCTCTTGGCGTTCGCTGTAGCCTCGCAGCACAACAGTCGCCTCGGTCAGATGGTTCTGAGCCTCGGCCTCGTCCTGTTCAAGTTGTGCGAGGGCGCTGTCAGCCTGTCGCAGATTCACCAGAAAACCGGTTTCGTCCGTAGTGTTTGGGAACCCGAGCTCGTGTACGAGGGCGGAATACGCCTCGGCGCGTCTGCGGCGTTCCTCCTGACGCTCGGTAAGAGTCGCGATCCGGCTCCTTAGACGCTCCAGGTGATCGCCGCCGTTCTTGCTGATTGCCTGCTTGATGTCGTCGCGCTGGTCGCCGAGTTGGCGATGCTGGTCCGTTAGGCGGGCGACTTGGCCTGACAATCGTTCAATGTCGGAGTCGAGTCTCGCGATCCGCTGCTGCAGCAAATCGCCTTTGAGGCCGGCAAACCAAGGCCGAAGGGCTTCACGGCAGCTGCGCAGCTCCTCAAGTGTGACGGCGAGCGCAGTGTGGCGCTCCGCGTCAGTGACAAGTGGTTCCAGCGCGGTGATCTGCGCCTTCGCTTTCAGTACGGCTTGATGTGCGCGATCCAGATCGTCACAGTGCGTGATCAGCCCCTCAATCCGTGCCTCAACGGGAAACGCCTCGAGCATGTGAGCGCGGACGAAATCTGTGAGGTTTCCCACCGATTTCATCGAAACCGTCTGGTTGAACAGCTCCAATGCCTGTTCGCTCTCGATGCCGAATCGCCGGCGGAATGCCGCACCGTAAGGCGGAAACGTGTCGTGCAGCTCGATGTCGGCCTGTCCGCGCAGGCGCTTGCGCAAGTCAGAGATGTCAGGGCCAAAATCTGCGAAGTCCTGCGCTATGGTTAGCGGGCGGTCCGCAACCACATAGAAACGTGGCGGTTGGCCTTGCAGTTCCTTGATCCAGAACACCTGCGCGAGCGTGACGTGCCGGTCGTAGCCCTCGTTGAAAAAGTGTCCCAGAATCACAGAGTAGCTGTTGTGATCCCGCAAGGCGACGGCCCTTGCTGTGCCAGTGTCAGCGCGCTCTGATTTGTAGTGGCCGAGCACGTACGAGCGAAGCGTCCGTTCCTTGGATTCGGCTCCGGCGGCTTTGTTGTACGTGATGCGCTGGGCCGGAACGAGCAGGGTTGTCAACGCGTCGACAAGCGTCGACTTGCCCGAGCCGATGTCTCCCGTCAACAGGCTGTTGTCGCCTTTCGATTCAAGGACCCAGACGCGCCCGTCAAAGGTACCCCAGTTGTAGACCTCGAAGCGCTGCAAGCGAAAGCCCGCCCGCTCTGCGTCCGATGGGTAGACTTGTGGAGGACTCATGGGGATCTCAGTCACGGGTGGCCCACTGCTGGACGGTAGCCGGAATTGCTTCCATTACCACAGGCTCATCCTTGCTCGGGGCCGCCGCCCGCAAGATGCGCACGATATTCATCCAGTCGCCGCTCAAAATCAGAAAGCCACTGCGCGTCCACGAACGCCTTGAGAATTCGCCGGACCTCGAATTGATCATCCTGGCTGCGTAAACGTCGCAGGAAGCCAAGTTCGACGATCTTGTTGATATCAACATCGATTCGGTCCACGAGCTTGGCCTCGTTGGTGCCGCTTGGCATGAACAGTTGCACGAGATCGACGAGCTGGTCGCGTGACAGTATCAGTCGCGTGTCGCCGCCGGTCGCGTCATGTTCCGCGAGTTTCTTGCGTACCAAGGCGAGGAGCAGGCTCACGCCATAACCGAGTTGGCGACGGTGGACGAGGCGAGGCGGTTCCTGCTCGCCCTCGCCGGGCGGGCGCTGCCGCAGGTATGCATAGCCTTCGGACTCGTCGACTATGAGTTCGAGCCCGAACACACTGGCGTGGTCGCGCACGCGAGATTGCAACTGAAGCAAGCCGTGCCATATCTCCGGATTCTGATCCTGATACAGGACCCCTTTGAAGAGTGCCACGAGCACCGGAGATAGAGCATGACGTTCGGTAGCGGGTTCCATCGGGACGGCGGTTCTCTACTGAGTTCGACTGAGATCGATTGCCGAGTCAGGCGACAGGCGCCTGGCGTCCGCCACGAAGACGACGGTTGGCATCGTTGCGTGTCGTGGACGTCCAGTGTCGTCGGTCCAGATGATGGTTTGCATCCTGCTGTCGTCTATCAATCCGCGCCCCTCTCCGGTGGCCAGCGTCAGCCATGCAACGAGTTCCGCGAGACCCTGTTCGAGTGGCTCGGATTCGAGCAGTTCGACGAGGCTGATTTGCCTTCTGGTCTGTAGTGCTCGATGCAGACGTGCACGAAGGCGATCCTTGTCGACGTAAAACTGGTCGAATAGGGAATCTGCCGGCACATCGTGACCGCCTTCATCAAGCAACTGTTGGTTGATGACCGGTCTCAAGGGAGGTGCGAACAGAGGGCGCTCCATCGGCAATTCCACAGTTGGCGAAACATCGTCCAGGTCCATCATGGGATCCGTCGGAGGTGCGTCGCGGATCGCAAGCGCATGCAACTCAAGCTCGCGGATGACGACCATGATTCGGCGATTCTCGAACCACGCCTGATCATCGAGATAGCGGCGCAGTTGCTCGGAGAGCCGGGCGACAGTGCGGAGCGTGACCTCGCCGGCATTCAGCCAGTCATAGTGCACACGCTTCAGACGAGGATCAGGTTCGAGAGCGGCCACCGTGTCGAGCGACAGTACCCGCTCCAGGAGGTCAGTGAGTTCCTCCTGTCGGGCCGGTGACATCAAAAACTCCCAAAATGCGCGAAAGCTGCGCCCTTGATCGGAATCGACGATGGCATCGTGTTCGCCGAAAACAGCCTGGAGGACCTCCCCTTTGCCTTCTTCGCTCGCCGTGATCCGCTCGCGCACTTGTCGATCGAGGTTTCTGAAGTTTTGTTCCACCTGTCGAAAGTCGGCGAGAAGAGCCCGCGAGGTGTCGACGACCTGCAGGAATCGTTCGCGAAGCTGCGTCGGGCCCATCAGGGCCAGCCGACCGGCCCGAACGTGAGCGATCTCTGAATCGAGCAACTCGCGCCGACGCACAAGCTCCGCGAGGCGCACCTGAGGATCAGTCTCGCTGCCTTCGGCGATCGCGTGCAGGAGGTCGAATACAAGCTTGAGCCGTGACTCCGCGCCGATGAACTCACGTTCCTCGAGGCTCGCAAGCCATTGGATTGCACGCTCGGCGGCGGGCGTCAAATCGAGGTGGGCCTCGTCGGAATTCGGCGGATAGTACCGACGCAACCACCCCTGCTTGTTATCAGACCATTCGTTCAGGTACTCGCGGGCCCCCCGCGGAAATGCATCACTACCCAACTGCGCACGCAGGTGATAGAGATAGTCGTCCAGCCGAGACGATAATTCTTGTTCGCTCATCGCCCTGACGTTGGGCTGAACAAACGTCCGATGCAGAAAGCTGATCACGAACGCCGCGCTGTCGGCGGCTAACAATCGCCAGGCGGGATGGCTGTTCCGCAGGCTCTTGAGGAAGTCGTAATCCATCAATCGGTGGCTCGGCCGTCGGGTTCAAGATACAGGATCACCGACGCCCCGGGGCAGCATGAAGCCGCGCGCCGTTCTTCGGGTGCTCGCCGTGTCAGCATGCCGCAAGAGCGTGACAGGGTAGGTCACAACCAGTGGGACTTCAAAAAATGCGAGCGTCGTAAGGCTTCCGCCGCGATGCAACGAAGCTGTCCGGGCTGGCGCGTGAAGGCGCCGCTCCGACGCCGTGCAGGTTGAAGGCGGCCTGAATTCTTGTGTGCGCCGTGATCAGCGCGGGTTACGTGTGTCGTGTCGCCCAAGTCGAGTCGATCGTGCGCTTGCGCGGGCGAACAGGCCGTTCCGGAACAGCTCGGCAAGAATTCAATTGTGGTGCGCTGCGGGCGCTGTGGTGCGCATAAAAGCATAAAAAGCACGAGCCCCGCGACAGGTCAACCAACCTGTCAGTGCCGCCGACCCGGACCTTCTCTCGCCACCGGCGGCGCAGCAGCCTGGAGGAGCTGTGCCATCCCGGAGAACAGCGCCGCCAGGGTCGATGCGGTCTCGGGTGGCGCCTCGATGATGAGACCCCCACCGGCGGTGCGTCGCACTCTCACCCCGGCGACGAGATGTTGGATGGCCGCGGCCGAATCCGACGGCTCGGGCGTCGCTGCCGCGATGATCGCCGCGTCGCGTGATTCGTCCCCCGCCGCCACCATCGACTCGATCTCACGCTCGGCCGCCAGGTCCTCCGACACGGCGACTTCTTCGGCGCGGGGCGGCCCTGGCGAAACCGCCGGCGCGACGATCCGCTCGATGCGCGAGAGAAAACTTCGGGCACGGTCGAAGGCCACCTCGTCGCTCGTGCCGTCGAACAGTCCGTTGAATAACGCCTGCTTGGACCCGACGAGATCCGCGATTCGCGACTCGATCCCTGGCTCGCTCACCAGGTTGTAGACATCGATCGGGCGGCGCTGTCCAAGGCGGTGGATCCTGCCGATTCGCTGCTCCAGCACCGCGGGGTTCCACGGAAGCTCGATGTTGATGCAGGCGCTCGCGGCTCGCTGCAGATTGAGGCCGACGCCACCGGCATCGGTCGCGAAGAGCACACGGCAGTCGGGGTCGTCGTGGAAGTCGACGATGTTCTGCGTGCGCCGCTTCTGGCCTTCCTCGCCGGTAAAGAACGCCGACCTGATGCCCTCGCGCGCGAGCTCGTCGCTCGTCGCCCAGTGGGCGAGCCGGAGCATCCGGCGCCACTGACTGAACACGACAACTTTGCGTCCCTGAACCAGAGCAATCTGACCAATCAGCTCGCGGAGTTCCAGGAGCTTCGGGCTTGCAAGTCCCCGAAGGGCGGAGTCGGTGGGCCGTTCGATTCGCGATAAATCGGGCCAGATCTGCTCGAACCTCAGCTGCGCCAGACCGTTGGCAATGATGCGCTGCGTCGTGAGCAGCATCATGAGACGCAAGAACTCCGCCTGCGTGAGCGGTCGCCGCTTGGCGCGGCCGAGGGTCTGCGCGATTGGCACGTTGAGCGCATCGTGCTCGTCGATTTGGTCCGCGGTCATCTCGATCGGAATGCGTGTGTCCGTCCGTGCCGGCAGCTGCGAAAGGACCTCGTGCCGGACGCGCCGGACCATGCACGTGGCCAGGCGGGTCCGAAGCGTGTCGAGATTCCGTGCGCCGCCGAACTCTGCTTTGCCATCCACGGGCATGGTGTGCCAGGCGGCCAGGCGCCACTTCGGCTCAAGCGCGAGGTCGTCAACCCACTCGACAATCGATGCGAGCTCGTCGAGCCGGTTCTCCATCGGCGTGCCCGTTAGCACGAGCCGATAGGGCGAATCCAGGCGCTTTACGGTGAGCGCCGTTTTCGTTGCCCAGTTCTTGATGCGCTGGGCTTCGTCCAGCACAACGATGTCCGGCGCCCAGTCGCGAACGACGTCGATGTCGCGAAGGAGCTGCTCGTAGTTTCCCAGCAGGAATCCGCGCCGGCACTTCTCGAACGCGGCGCGGCGCTGGCCTGGGGTGCCGTCGACGACGGCCGCGGGAACGTCGGTGAAGAGCTGCCACTCACGAAGCCATTGCGGCTTCAGCGCCGCAGGCACGACGAGCAAGCCACGGCGGATGCGACCGGTGTGCCAGAGGGCGTGGCACGCGGCAATCGCCTGCGCGGTCTTGCCGAGACCCATGTCGTCGGCAAGCAGCAGGCGTCCCCGCGCGAAGAACCGTTCGACGCCTTCGTGCTGATACCGATAGAGCGATTGCTTGAGGGTACCCAGCGCATGATGCAGATGCTTCCGGGTGCTCCCGGCCTCGATATCGCGCGCGAGCCGCCCGCGCTCTTCCTGCAGCAATGCGTGCAGCGCCGGCTCGCCATTGCCGTCGCGAAGCGCGCCGATCAGCCGCTCCACGAGCGCCAGCCGCTGCTGCTGCGTCCCGGGAACCACAACCGTCCAGCCGTTTCCGTCTGGGCGACGGAGCCATCGCCGCAAATCGCTATTGGGTATGCCGTCCACCCAGCGAATACGCGCCAGCCAGTCACCAGGGCCGGTCAGCGGACGGACCGGATCCCAGGACAACACCGCCGGCTGGCGAGCCGACTTGCGCGCGACTTGGCCGCGACGCCGCTTCGAGACCACGTGCTCGAGGACCTCGACGAGGTGCTTGCACAAGCCGAGTGAGTTCCGGAGGAAGTCCGCGCATTCGCAACTGCCGTCGAGAGGTTCGACTCGACGGAGCAGCGTCCGGTACGGGCGTGCGCGGGATGCACGACGCCGGGTCGCGTACAGACCCGACAGCCGACCGCTTGCCCGTCCGACGATCTGAATCTCATCCGCGTGAGCGGACGCGAAGCGGCGAAGCACTGCCTCGAGCGCGTCGCGCTGAAGCGGCCAGTCGCCTCCGTGCGTGACCGACAGGACGTGGCGCACGACGTGCTCGGCCGGCACACCGCCGGTCCGCCGCTGTGCGCGCGCGAGCAGCGACTGAAATGTCTCGCTCTCAGTGGTCGGGATGGCCGCAGATCGAAGTGAGTGGCTCTGCATAGTTCCGTCATCAAGAATTGGGATTTGGTCGTGGCAAGTTCGCGTATTCTTACACACGCGGCCTGGAGCAGAACGGGGCTGCGTCGAGCTCCGGGACCGGTGGCGCGAGGGCGTGACATGGCGAGTAAGCGTCGAGCGCACGATGAAGACGCGTGGACGAACGCGAAGAAGGTCTGCCGGCTTACCACTCGGCAGATCGAAATGGCGCGCGCGCTCGGCATGAATCCGAGAGAGCTCCTCAGTCTCCGTCCGAGCCCGCAGCAGCGCTGGAAGCTTCCCGTGGGCGCGTTCATCGAAGATCGCTACCGCAAGCGTTTCGGGGGCGAGCGCCTGGATCGTCGCGCGTCGGTGGCCGATCCCGACTTGCGCAAGTCCGAGCCTCCACAACCGCATGTGCTCGCGCCGGAACGGGTCAGGGATGCCGCACCGCAGGTGGAGGATCTGGTCTGCTATTTGATGAATCTCGCCGACGATCTGCAGCGGTGGCTCGCGCACGGTTCCGTCGCGCCGGAGGTGCTGCGGCAAGTACGTGAGGAGCTGCAGCAGGTCGTGGCGGCACTCGATAACGGCGCGTCGATCTCTCCGATGCCGGCGATTCCCCTACCTCCACGCGCGGTGCGGCGAGATTTCTCGCAGCGAGACGACACGGAACTCGCATTCGACGACAAGATCCCATTCTGATCTGGTCGCGTGCGCCGGCCGGCGCGTAGTCGAGCCGACGAGGTAACCAGCCCGTAATCAAGTGAGTGGCGCGACGCCGTCTCACGGCACGAACGAAGGCGGATGGCAAGCTTCGGGTTCGCCGTAGCACTCCGCGCTGAGGTGGCACTCGTGTACGTCGTCGATCCCAAGCTGCTCGGTCTACCTGACACCGGGCTCGCACGCGCGGACTTCCTCGCCCCGATCTGAAACGCGAAGGCATCCGGTTCCTGGAGGCGACGGCTGGACGATTGGGAATCATCTCGTCATGGCGATTCGTGCGCGACGGCAAGCCGGCCGAAGAGGTCGTTGTATCCGCGCGGGAATGGCAAGCCGACTTAATTGTGATCGGCACCCACGGCCGATCGGGCGTCTCTCGCGTAGTGCTCGGGAGCACCCCGAATCGGTGGTGCGCCAGGCACCGTGTCCGGTGGTTGTGGTGAAACGCCACCATCCGAAGCAGGTCGGGGATCGGCAGGACTATTGCGCTCGAGTTTCAGTGGCGTGCCCTCGGGCGCGGACGACCAGGCGGACGGCGGCGAGTCGACGGAGTTCAAGCCGGAACCGCGTAAACCAGCGAGAATCGCTCGCGAACACTTCAGTCCAACTTCAGTCCACAAACGCCCAATTACCATGTAGAACCGGCGAACACCAGAGACCAGAGAGCAAGACGATTTAACAACTTACACAACCCTGCGAAATCTGCAAAACCTCCATCTCCGGTTCAAATCCGGACGGCGCCTCCAATCTCCTATCCACCGAACACTTCACACCCCGGGAACATCAGTGCGAACCCGTACCAACGGGTGAAGAGCTGCTGTGGATGCTCGGCGTTCCGTCGGCGGC
>JACPCS010000100.1 GCA_016184455.1 Acidobacteriota bacterium | reverse complement strand
TCGAGCACCGGCAGGCCCAGCCTCGAGGCGGCCGTGGTGGCGCCCGCGCTGACCTGCGCCTGCAGGAATCGGGTCGCCTTCTCGGCGGACTGCACAATCTCGTTCCGCTGCGCCGTCCAGACGTCGTGGACTTGCTGGAGCAGCGAGCGGAAGGCGTCCGGCGGAAAGTACGTGCCGCCGAAGAACGGCTTCAGGTCGGGGGTCAGAAACACCGACATCGGCCAGCCGCCGCTTCCCGTCGTCGCCTGGACGAAGCTCATGTACACGCGATCGACGTCAGGCCGCTCCTCGCGATCCAGCTTGATAGAGACGAAGTGCTCGTTCATGACTGCGGCGATGGTCGGGTTCGCGAACGACTGGCTTTCCATCACGTAGCACCAGTGGCAGGTGGAATAGCCGACGGACAGAAAGATCGGCTTGCCGTCCCGCCGCGCTTTCGCGAACGCGTCCTCGCCCCACGGAAACCAGTCCACGGGATTGTCCGCGTGCTGCAACAGGTACGGGCTCTTCTCGTGAATCAGGCGGTTGGTGTAGCGGACCTCACCGTTCACTTCTTCCACTCGGACTCCCGCGACCGACGAACCCGCCGGGGTTGGGGCGCCCGACTGAACAGCCTGGCCCGCCCGGCTTGTGAATCTTGATCGCCGTCACCTCCAGATCGCCAGAGGCCGTCGGCTTCAAGGAAAAGTCCAGGTCGAGCCGGTTCTTGGCGCGATCCTGAAAATCGACGCACACCACCTGGAGATTCTCGGGTGTGGACTCGATGTCCTGATGCACGGAGTCGAACGTGAGGTCCCGCACTTGGTTCTCCTGGGCGTCGCGCACGAAGAACCCGCCCTTCAGCTTCGCCTCCTGCTGCACGTACCGGTCGATCGCCGCACGGACCTTCACCGGATCCGGCTTGCTCGACTGAGCCGCCACGGGCCCCTGCATGAGCCACCCTCCAAGAAGCATCGCCGCCATTGCCGCTATCATGCGTGTCATCGTTGCACCTCCATCACGAGCATGTCGCCAACCCTTACGCGCCACCGCGAATGACGTCGTCGACTACCTGCTTCGCCAGCGGCAGGCTGAAGCCGCAGCTGGCGTCGTTGATCCGGCACTGCGCCAGCGTGAGGCCGCACCCGCAGGTGCAGGACTCCGCGTTCAGCCGCTGCAGCGCCGTCTGCCTCTCGTCGGGTGTGAGCCCAGATAAATCCACGCCTGGAATGGTCGTCGCCTGAGCCGCGTTCGCAAGGAACACCTGGCCCGTGTCCTCGAAGGTCTCGATCCTGGCGTCGACCGACAAGCCTGCCAGTGCGCGCACTTCCTGCTCGTAGACGGCCGGGCTGATCAGGCCCATGTGCTTCTGCACGACCAGCCCTTGCGGATCCACCACGAACGTGGTCGGCAAGCCGAAGACGCCGCCGAACTTGGCCCCGACATCGGGGTCGGCCACCGCCACGGGATAGTTCATCTTGTGCTCCCGCACGAATGCCCTCACCTGATCGGCCGGTCCCTCGTCCATCGACAAGCCGACGATCTGCAGGTGATCGCGGTATTTCTCCTGGAGCGCGATGAAATCGGGGATTTCCTGGAGGCACGGCACGCACCAGGTCGCCCAGAAGTTGACGATGGTCACCTTGCCGCGCCAGTCGGCCGAGGCGATCTGCTGGCCATCGAGATCCCGTACTGTGAAGTCCTGGACCGGCGTGGGATCCTTCACGAACCGAATGACGGCGGGCGTGTCTGCTTCTGGCTGGCCGGTCTGTGCAACCGGCCCCGGTAACGCGCCGCTCGACCCGCTGGCCAGAGCCGAGCTGGCCCGCCACGCGTACCGTACGCCGACGATTGCGAGACACACCACCGCCACAACGGCGAGGATTCCGATGACGCGCTTCTTGTTCACCGATCTCATCCTCTTCATCCGCGTCCTGATCGACCCATTCTCCCTAGCCGCCGGACGTCACGAGTGGGTCAATGACGCGCTGAAAATATTCAACCGTTGGCGGACCACTGAGTGTGATTGGTTGACCATTGACAAGTACGAGGAACGCCGGCGTCCCCCGAAACCCACGCTGCATGGCCTCCTGCAGGTCGCCGTACTGCGCGCGCAGCTCATCGAGGACACCGGCGTCGTGCCACGCCTTGCAGGCTGGGCAACCGAAGTCGCCGTACTCCACAATCGTGACGGAGGCGCTTTTGGGCCCGAGGGTGCGATCATCGCTCACACGCTCGAGGTCCACCGGCGCCACCTGAGCACGAGGCAAGAAGGCGAACACCCCGAGGGTCAGTGCTGCGATGGCAGGGACCCCGACCATCAGCCACCGTGTCCGTCCTCGGGCTCCCATGTGCTGATGTCGCGGTGTGTCAGCAGCCGGATCGTGTTTCTTCCTTGCCATCTCGTTGTCCAGGCTCGACGCCTACCTTTCATAGTGGTGCGCATTCACGGGAATGTAGTGCCTCCATCGTTCCGGCGTTTCCTCCAGCGAGAAGATCGCCTCGACCGGGCAGGCCGGAACGCACGCGCCGCAGTCGATGCACTCGTCCGGGTGGATGTACAACATGTCTGCTGTCCTGTACTCGGGTTCGTCCTTCCGTGGATGGATGCAGTCCACTGGGCATACATCGACACAGCTCGCGTCCTTGGTGCCCACACAGGGCTCGCAGATGACATACGCCATAGAAACGTCTAAGACGACTACTGCTCGGCAAATGTCAGGCGACGTTCGACGGCTCGATAGGGCTGACCATCGACCTCTGCATATGGCCCTGCAAGAAAGAGGAGGCGTGGACCCTGTTGCGCCGGCGCCACGATCAGGTCTCGGCCGATGGCCCAGCCGATGGCCCAGGCCACGTGGTTCGTCTCGAGCGCCCCGAACAATCCTTCCGTGCCGTACTTGCACGCACACGAGGCGTCCACCGGGATCCAGCCCAAGCCGGCGACAAAGAACGCGGCCCAGCAGTGATAGCCGCAGACCTCACACGTGTCCGCGCCGGGCTGCGGCGGCGATTCG
Organism: Acidobacteriota bacterium; assembly: GCA_016184455.1. GTDB lineage: Bacteria > Acidobacteriota > Vicinamibacteria > Vicinamibacterales > UBA2999 > MELF01. The sequence goes on along the minus strand of JACPCS010000100.1, from coordinate 4,971 downwards.
AGCGCCTGGCCCGTCACGAGCCTCGCCGGAATACCCATTGAGCGTACGAGCGAGATGAACAAGGCGTGGATGTCGTTGCAATTGCCTGTCGAGCACACGAGCGCGTGATCGGTGCTGCCCTTCCAGGACTGCTTCGGGGCGTCGTACGTCATCGTGTCGGTGACGTATCGGTACACGCGCCGCGCCTGCTCCAACGGATTGCGCTCGTCACCCACAATCGTCCCGGCCAGCGCCCGCGTCCGATCGCTCACCTCCACGAACTGTTCTGCCGCGAGGTCCCGCGCAAAGAGGGCAGGCGTGGCCAGCGGTCTGGCGCACGCCGGGTGCAAGCTGTGAACGAGGGGCAGCCGCTCCACGTGGTACCGCAGTCGGATCTCCAGCGGCCAGTGGGGCGCGTCCGCCGCGCGGACGTGCAGCATCTGATTCCCGAATTCGGGTTCTCGAGTGACGGACCAGGCGCAGTCCGCCTCGATAACGAGATCGAGCACGCGTTGAGATGGCGTGTCCGGGATCAGCGGGACCCACAGCGCGAGCGCACCGTCCCGCGGAGGAGGTCCCTGAACGGCGATGGAATCCTCGATCGCATAGCGCGTTGGAACCGCGGCGGGATCGACCTTGGGCTTTGGACATTCCAGGACCGACATTGCCTCTCCTCTTTCGTCACCAGGCTCGACGCAGCGTCGCGGCGATGGACGCCACCTCCGCCGCCGACTCGCGCCGTGCCGTTGATCGCTCGACGCAGAAGCGTGCGAGCTCGACCAGCCTGGCCTCGGGCAGGTTGCCCACGAGCGCATGAACCAGCCCCGCGTCGTGCCACGCGACCACTTGGTAGCCGCTCTCCGCTCCGTGCAAGAACCGTTCGGGAGTCGCCGAAGGGAGCGCGGATGGGCCAGCCGGCATGAGGTAGTACGAGAGTTCGCGGCCATCGACCCGATAGCGCAGCACCGCTCCCCGACGACCGTCCAGATAGCAGAGGCGAGCACCCTCGAATGCCGCATCGGGAATCATGGGGATATGGACGGCAAACGGCACACGGCCGCTCAGCCATTGCTGCACCGTGGCCGCATCGGTTGACACGATCGACTCTTCGTGCGTGCTGCGCACGTGATCCTCGGCGACGGCGGCGACCTGCTGCTGCCAGGCCACGTCGCCAGGCTCGGACCGCATGACCCAGACACTCAGCGCCAGCATGACGGCCGCCGCGAGCGCGAGTCCCGCCGCACGGACACTGACCCGGCGTCCGCCTGCCGGCGGATGCACGCGTTCGCGTGCGAGCCGTTCGAACACGCGTTCGCGCACGGCGGCCGGCGCCACGGGTCTCGGGGCCAGCCGCTCAATCTCTTCGGCCACGGCGGTTTGGTCGGCGAGAAAGTGGCGACACGCCGCACACGTCCGGAGATGGGCTTCCGCCTCTGTGACGGCGTCCGTCACCGGCTGCGGACCGGTGCCCGGCCAGAGCAGCCGCCTCGCGGTTCCACAGCGCATCGTCTAACCCTCCCGCTGCGTGCGATGCCGACGTTGGGCGCGGTCAATCGGCAGCCGCTCGCGCAGCTCGCGCCGCGCCCGATACAGACGTGATGCGACGGTCCCCTCGGGAATCCTCAGCATCGTGGCGACTTCCCGCTGTCGGAATCCCTCAACGTCCACGAGCCAGACGACCTCCCGAAGGGCAGGATCCAGTGCGTCGAGCGCTGCCTCCAGTTGATCGGCCAGGCGGGCGCGGTCGAATACACGATCCGGCGCGTCCGGTGCTTGCCACGCCTCAAGGGCGCGCTCGAACGCGGTGTCGTCGAGGTCATCAATCGCGATCTCGGGATGGCGCTTCGCGGTTCGCACCCGATTCAGGTGCGTCCGCATCAAAGTCGTAAAGAACCAGGATCGCGCCGCCTCGATCTCACGGAGCTCGTGGAATTGCCGAAACGCGCGAAGCGCCACCTCCTGCATCAGGTCCTCCGCATCAGCCTCGTGGCCGCGGCACAGCCGGAGCGCGGTCCGATACAACGCATCGAAGTGCCCACTGAGCACCTCTTCGAACACGCGACCCGTCCGTGAGGCGCGACGAATGGTGATCAGCCGACGCAGCCGAGCCAGAGTTCGATCTCCACCAGGAAGCGCCTTCTACTTCTTAGGACACCGTGTGGCCGCGTTTTTGTCGCGGCGACATCCAGACACACTCCATGCTGCCAGCCCAGCGGTCGTGCCCATGTCTCAGGGGGTCGATTTTGAGACGGGCCCGCTCTATTGCGCCGGACTGTCTCTTTCTACGGCAGCGCCGCAACGGCCGTGTGCACACGCTGCAACGGCTCGTCCTCGCCCTCGGCCGGCGGCGTGCTCTCGATCCATGCCAACACCAGCTGGTCTCCATGGCGGGCGATTCGCGGATACCCGCTCGCGCGTCCACCGGGCACGCCCGTGACGGTGACGGCAGGTGACGTCGTCCCGGATGGCTCGATGCGTCGCATCCGCAACTGTGCCCGCTGGTCCGTGAACTCGACCCACGAGGCGACCGCCGACCCGTCGTCGAGCAGCTCGACGTCCACGCGTCCCAGCGACCCGCTGTCGTCGAGCCGGACGGGCGTGCCCCAGGACCGACCGGCATCGCTGGAGAACGCGGCATACGCCTGGCCCTGGTCCTCGTCCACGGTGAACCACGCGACCGCCGCCTGCCGGTCGCGTGCGCTTATCATCGGTCCCCGTTCACTGGGCAGGCGAAGATCTCCCAGTTGTCCTCGTGCACCGCCACGCCGTCCGTCCAGGTGCCGTTCTCGAACCTCGATGCGGAGATGTCACGCACCTCGGTCTGGCTCCGGTCACGGTAGACGGTGATGACGCCGTCGGACGTGACCGCCGCACTGGTTGGACAGCACTCACAGACACGCAGATCGATCGGCTCGTCGGCGATCTGCGTCCAGTCGCGGTCGAAGGCCGCGAAGCGCAGCATCATTGCCGCACGGTCTGGATGGTCCCAGTCGAACTCGTTGTCGCGGCCGTCGAGCCACACGACTCCAAGCCCTTTCCCGGGCATCTCGAACAGGGACGCGAAGCCGTGCTGGCTCTGCGTGCCGTCGTGATGTGGCGTGAGCGGTTTCGCCCACGTCCGGCCCTCGTCGGTCGAATACGACAGCCAGAGATCGTACGCCTCCATCTCGGCGCGGGTGGCTTCGAGCCAGTTGGCGACCAGCGTCCCGTCGGCCATTCGGATTACGGATGGGACGTCCGCGTAGCTGACGAACCAGTGGTCGCCCGCCGCAGCCGTACGCGTTGCGGACCAGCCGCTGCCGGTCCATTCGGCGAATTTCAGCGCAGTCCCTTGACCGGCCGGTTCGAACCAGCTCAGGATGATTCCGCGATCGGATGCGGTGAGCTGGGGCGCGCTGCTGCCGGATCCCGCGGGCGACGCGACGGGCTGGACGTGTACCGACCACTGGCGGCTCTCTGCCGCGGGAGTGGGATTGCTGGCAGGGGAACACGCGGCAACCAGCGCTGCCACCCCTGCAATCAGCAGGGCGGCGCGCGTTCTATCGATGATCATGGTCTTTCCAAACCCCCTCACTGGCCACCCGCGCGTCAGCGGTCACGGGGAGATCAACCTCCGGAGGCCGGGCGGTCGGCCACGAGGCGCCGCACGATCGGCTCCAACTCGTCCTCGGTCATCCGGCCTGGATGGTACAGACGGACGATGCCTTCACGATCGACCAGCACGAGCGTCGGGGTCGTGCTGACACCGTAGCGCTGGTGGTTCGTCTCACTAAGCGGTACGGGGTGGCCCTTGAGCACGCTGTAGTAGGTCTGGCGCACCTGCTCGATGTAGCGCGCCTCCTCTTCCGCCGTCGCGGAGCGGCCGCCGGCGACGAACCCAAACCGTTGCGTGGGGGCCAACACGGTCACGCCCTGCTGTCCGTATTTCGCCACCAAGCTGGCAAGAATGGGACCCTGGATTTTGCAATCAGGACACCAATGCGCCCAGAAGAACAGGACAACGACCTTGCCCTTCAACGCCTCGAGCGTCGGCGGCTGTGGCCCGAGGTGTTCCGACAGATCGAGCGCAGGTGCGGCCCTCCCTTCCAGGCTGAGCAGATTGATGTTCTTCTGAATTCGCTTGGAGAGGGACGTGTCCTTGTAGGTCTCCAGCTCTCGAGTCAGGAAGGAGACGGCCTCGGTGCGTGCCCCGCGCTCGGCGCTGACATGCGCGAGCACTTCGATGGCCGCGCCCAGCGCGATCGGGAGATGCGGTTCCTGATCAACGGGACGGCCCTTGAGCATCGAGACGGCGAGGTCATAGGTCTCCTTGGCGTAGGCGTCGGCCTTGTCCCATTGCCTGGCGGCCAGGGCGCCGCGTCCGAGCCAGGAGAGGGCTTCCAGCATCTCTGGCGTCACGCCATGAGTGGATCGGTAGGCTTCAAGAATCGCCGCACCCTGGGCGAAGTCCTGCTGAGCGATCGCCGAGCGGACGTCGGCGATCACCGATCGGGTCTGCCCGGCCTGCCCGACCGTTCCCGCGACAAGGATCAGCGCAACGATGCCGGCAAGCCCCCTTCTCGTTTCTCTCCTCACTGACCCTCCTTGCGTGAATCTCCGTCGGAGTGACGCGATGGACGCGCCTCTTTTCGGTGTCTGTACATAAGGACACCACCCAACCCCATTTCCTTCAGGGGGGACTGGTGGACGCAAAACCGTGGTGGGCTCCTGCCGAGATGTTTGAATGGATTACGTCTGACTTGGTGAACGTCTGACTTGCCCGAACTCACGTGGCATGCTATGCGTGTCATTGACGCGAACAGAGAGCCGCGGCGACGCGGCCGGTCGCGGAAGGGGTGGAACGTGCGGAAGACCGATCGGGAAGCGGGACGGCACGTGGGGGCGCTGGCCAGGGAGTTCGGCCTCAATCCTCGAACGATCCGGTACTACGAGCGCATCGGTCTGCTGGCGGCGTCCACGCGGACCGCAGCCGGCTACCGCGTCTACGGCCCG
>JACPCS010000060.1 GCA_016184455.1 Acidobacteriota bacterium | reverse complement strand
GCCGGGAAACGGCGTCAGCATCACGAACTGCGCGAACGACACCAGGCTGCGCTGCGCGAGGTCGGCGGTCGCCTCGAAGCTGGCGGCGGTATCGGTCGGCAGGCCGAAGATGAACGAGCCGAGGACGTGGACGCCGTGCGCGCGGAACGTTTGCAGCCGCGTGACGAGAGCCTCGCCGGCGTGGTTGAAATTCTTGTACACGGCCTTGAGCCCTTCGGGGGTGACCGACTCGATGCCGACCAGCGCGCCGCGGATGCGGGCCCGGTGCATGGCCGACAGGAACTCGGGATCCTCGGCCGCCTCCATGGTGATCTGCGTGAAGAAGACCATGTCGTCGGGCAGCCGCTCGAGCTGCGCCATCAGCGCGAATCGCTCCTGGCGCAGCGCGGTGAGCGCCTCCAGCTGCCGCTTGTCGGAGCGACGGTCCGCCGCGGCGAGGTCGGCCAGCGCGACCGGATAGAAGTTGTCGTCGGCCAGCAGGACGAAGCGAAATCCCCTGCGCCGGAGCGCCACAATCTCACTCACCACGTCCCCGACCTGCCGCTGCCGCGGCTTCTGGCCGTCGGTGCGCCAGACCGAGCAGAACGAGCAGTGCTTGGGACATCCGCGTACTGTCTGCACGGATCCCCACATGTAGCGATCCGGGGGAAGCAGATCCCAGCGTGCCGCCGCGAAGGCGTCGCCTTCGAGGCGGCCGCCCTCGTAGGACGGCGCCGGTGCGCCTGCCGCGTAGTCGTCCAGCACGCGCGGCCACACGAGGTCGCCGTCTCCGCTGACGACGACGTGCGGCGCGCCGTGCGCGCGCACCTCGTCCGGGAAGAGCGTGGCGTGAATGCCGCCGAACACCACGAACGCTCCGCGCGCCCGCGCGCGCCGCCCGATCGCGTACCCGCGAAGGGCATTCGCCGTGTGGATGCCGATGCCGACCACATCACCCGCGGCCACCGCGTCCACATCGAACGGTTCGAGCGTCTCGTCCACGATGATGGGATCGCCGAAGCGCGCAGGCGTGGCAGCCGCCAGCACGAAGAGCCAGCGCGGCGTGATGACCGCCGTGCCGAAGGAGACGTCGCTCGGATTCACCAGATACACGCGCACGTGAGCACCTCAGAATGAGCGGGCAACCCGCTTGCCCACCCGCGTGAAGAACGCCGCAGTGGCGACGGCTGCCCGTGCGGAGCCGGCGCCGATTGCGCTGCCTGCCTGACCTGCCGCACTCCAGGTCGCCGCTGGAGGTGGCTCAGGTGCGGCCCCGACGCCGCCCAGCGTGGGAATTGACGGTGCCGCCGATGCATCGACCGCGACGAGTTCGGGCGCGTCGAGGGCCTCCTCAACTGTCACTGTGACCGGCAGCGCGAGACTCATCGCCTCGGGGACGTCATCGGTCGACGGCGCGTCCCCGCTCTCTTCTACATTCCTCGGCCTCGACAGCGCAGGCTCCGCGCGCGCGCGCGGCCGTACGGTCCCACGCCGCACCTCGCGAATCGTCGGCGAGGCGACGAACAGACGCGGGACCACCGGAGCCGTGAGCGTGCGATTGGCCAGCACGGCGCGCAGCCCGGTGGGCGACGCCAGGACGGTTTCCACGACCTGCAGCTTCCCGACGAGCAGCGCGAGCGCGCCTACCGCCGCGGCCGCCGCGATGGAGCCGGTCCGCCACGACCGCGCCGGCGACGGCCGGGACGCGACAATCCGACTCACACGGCGACGAAGCGTCGAGGGTGCGACGGCGGCGAGTGAAGGCACCCAGCGCACGCGCACGGGTGGAAGCGCGGCCAGCGTCAACAGGCACGTTGCATACGCCTTCGCGGAGCCGGTCACATCGGCGGCCAGCTCGTCGCAGGCCACTTCCCGCTCGAGGTGCAGCTGGCGCTCCAGCCACCACACCGCGGGATGCCATCCTGCGATGAGGCGCACGCAGAGCTCTCCGATCTGCGCGAGGTCATCGCGGCGTTGTACGTGTGCCCATTCGTGTACGACGACGCGATCGAGGTCTAGGTCGTCGAGTTGCTCGAGGAGCGTCGGGGACACCGCGATGACGGGCGTGCCTCCGCCGAGAAGCGCGGCGGCGCGGACGCGGTCGGACAGCATCAGACGGGCGCGTCGACCTGAGGTGCGGAGACGTGCCCAGTGGGGAAGTCGCGCCTCGAGGTCGCCCGGGAACGACCGGGCCTGGCTCCGCGCCTGTCGCAGCCTGAGTGCGGCCGCCGCGAGACGCGCGGCATATCCGACCACCCAGATCGCCCACAGCGCGAGCGCCGTGGGCGTCGATGTCCACCAGTGAAATGGAACGGCTACGAGGGCGGCGTTCGACGAGGGCATGTCGTTGCCCGGTGCCCCGACCGACAGCAACGGCACCGCGGGAAGGACGAGCACGGCCGCACATCCGGCCCACAAGGCCCAGTACCGGACCTGCGTCCGCGACTGGGGAATCAGCCGGAGGATCATGGCGAGGGCCAGTGCGATCACGCCACCCTGCCAGAGCCAGTTCAGTACGACGTCCACGCGGCCCTCCTCACGCGTCCTCGAGCAGCTTCTTCAGCTGCTTCAACTCCGCCGGATCGATCCGTTCATCTTCGAGCACGTTCAAGACGAGCAGCCCCGGCGAGCCGTGGAAGAGCCGCGCGGCCAGATGTTTGAGCGCGCGGCGGCGCGCCCGCCGCTCATCGACGATGGGGCGATAGACGAAGGCTCGAGCCGCCTTGGCGTGCGAGACGTAGCCCTTCGTCTCGAGAATGCGCAGGATGGTCTGGACGGTGCTGTAGCTGGCGGGGCGCCTCTTCGAGAGCGTTGCGACGACGTCGGCGACCGTGGCCCGCTCGCGATCCCAGACCACGGCCATCACGCGGGCTTCGGCATCGGTCAGCGCCGGGGACGGCTTGCGTGCCATGGGTATCCATCCGATCTGCGGCCCCTATCTCTTAAACATTTAAGAGATGCGCGCACTGTAGCACGTGGCCGCCGGCGCGTCAAATTAAAGAATTAAGACCTGGTGTGCAATCGGGGACAACGTGGGTTCGGCGGGCCGAAGTACCCTCGGGTTTCTCGATTGGCCGGCGGGCCATTCACCACCGCCGTGGCTTGAACGGCCGCAGTCGTGACTGATTCCAGATCTCGCCGCAGGCGTGGCAGCGCCAGTAGGTCGCCTCGGTGACCGACTTGCTGGTCGTCGACACCTGGTCCGACTGGCACATCGGGCAGAGGGGTTTCGCGCGCGGAACCTGACGATCTTCGAAGCGAACCGGATTCATGGTTGGATCGTCCCTGCGGCGGTGGCTCTGTCGGCGCGCGCCACGCAGCCGGCAGCCACCTCCATCTGCGCCATCGTTGCCGCGCTGTGATCGCCCTCGAGACGCGGCGTGCAACCTGCGAGTAGCTGTTTCGCGCGAAGCGCCGAAACCACCGCGAACTCGTACGCGTTCAGGTGCGCAGGGCGAGCCACCATCCTGTCCTCTACCCGCCGGACTCCGGCTTGCGTGGTTCCGAATGCGGCGTCCAGCCGCGGGGGATTGCCCAGAGGTACGCGTAGTCCTCGCATTCGTGCCATTCGAACAGGCTGTCAGTGTTCACCGCGAAGCCGAGGATCTGGTCGCCGTTCCACCGCGGACATGCCGTCATCGGTGGGGTCGGCACTGTCGGAGTGGGCGCGACCTGAGGTTTCACGGGTTCCTCCAAGAAGGCTATGGTGAGGAACCCGCCAGCTGCGGGAGGCTCAGAACAGCTGCGGGGTACTCTAGCACGGAACGGGAGGATGCGTCGGCTCGTCGGCGGGGACATTTGAACGCACCGATGATCCCGCGCCGCCGGGCCATTCGACCGCAAGGTATGATGATGGTGCGCGGGGACACGTATCAGGCGTGCAACGTGTTCCGCGTTCAACCAGGGAGGAAGACGTGGCACTCTACTCAACCGGGGATCGCGTGTCTCAGGCGCAGTACGGCGATGGTACCGTGACGACCGCCAACGAATACCACACGGTGATCGACTTCGATGCGCACGGCCCGCGCACGTTCGCGACGCGGCTCGTCCATCTCGAACGGTCATCGACCTCGGCCCCCGTGAAGGCGCCGCGGCCACGGCGGCGATCCCCGAAGGGGAACTGAAAAATAGAGACCTCAACCGAGCGCGCGCAGGATCAGATACACCACCGCTCCCAGCAGCAGTCCGAACTACCGTAGGACCCGGCAGCGGAGAGGCTCGCGCCAGCGGGCTTCGAGCGAGGGTCGTGCACGTCTCGTGACGGCGCGCGGCCCTCGCCGGCCTTGCTTGACAATGCAACGGCGGGCCTGCTACACAGCATCCACTTTCGCTGCGTCCACAACTGCATAGAACCAGCCAAGGGGCTCCGCCCCTTGATATCCCCGCGGAACCCCTTGGCTGGTTGCCAGTGTCTTCTGCCGCGCTTGGCGCGGCGAGGGCCGCTATGCGGGCGGACGCAACGAGTTCGAAATTCGCGTTCCGGGCCGCATAGCGGTGCATAGCGGTCCAACGAGGTCCGTAATGCGTGGAGCACTCCTGTTCCTCTCCGGCGCGGTCGTCGGCGCCCTTGTCGTGACGTCTGTCGCCGCGCAAAGCACGTTGAATACCGGTCTGCGGCTCAATCACGTGGGCATCTCCGTGCCCAACTTCCAGGAGACCGTCGACTTCTACGAGACGGTCATGGGCTTCCGCGTGTCGCACCGCTTCGCGCCGAACCCGGACGGCCGTCCGGGCACGGCGTTCGTGCAGATCAGCCGCGACACGTTCATCGAAATCGCGCCCGCGGCCGCCGATGCGAAGCCGACGATCACGCACCTCGGCATCGGCGCCGACGACATCAAGGCGACGGTCGCGCGGCTCGCGCAGAACGGCGGCAAGCCCACCGAGCCGCGGCCGAGCGCGAACAGCGGCTCAATCCTCGCCAATATCACCGATCCCGCGGGCATCCGAACGGAACTCAACGAACAGCCGCCCGGCTCCATGATGCGGAAGGCGATCGAGAGCTGGAAGTAACCGCGAACGAGAAGGAGCCATCGTGAGGTACGCACTGACGGCATGTTGCGTCGCGGCGGCCGTCCTGGCCGGCACCGCGCCGGGAGTCGCGCATCACGGCAACGCGACCTTCGATACGGGCAAGAAGCTGGTCCTCGAAGGCGCCGTGACCGAGTGGGTCTGGTCCAACCCGCACTGCTTCCTCAAGTTCGACGTCAAGGAACAGGACGGCACGGTGCGGAACTGGACGGTGGAGACGAGCAATCCGCCCGACATGGTGAATCGCGGCTGGAGCCGCCGCTCGTTCAAGGCGGGGGATCGCGTCACCGTGACCCTGGAGCCGGTCAAGAACGGCAGCCCGGTCGGGCGCGTGCTCGAAGTGATGCTGCCCGACGGACGCGTCCTCAGCGCACGAGGTGGTGGTGCCGCCCCCGCGGCCGGCCGCGAAGGAGCGCCGCGGTGACGCGCGCCGGCCTCACGGCGGCAATCGTCAGCACGGTGGCGGCCATCGCATTCACTCAGGAGCCGGTGGTTCGCGTACCCGGCGCGGTGTACGACTCGGATGTGCCGAACGAGAAGCCGGGCCCCGCGCCGCGCCGCGATCTCTCCGGCATCTGGGAGCCGGCCCGCGGCCCCGGCGATGCCATCGGGGCCCAGGGCGCAAAGAACTATCCGGACACGGGACGTCCGGCGCACCAGCTGCCGTTCACACCCGCCGGCCTGCAGGCGAATCGTGCCAACAAGCCCGCATGGGGCCCGCGAGCCGTCGCGTCGGCGCTCTCGAACGATCCGCAGCCGACGTGCGAGCCGCAGGGCTGGCCGCGCATCATCCTGCACAACTACAGGACCGCACAGATCGTCCAGACCCCGAAGCAGGTGCTGGTCCTCTACCAGTTCAATCGCAAGTGGCGGAACATCTGGACCGACGGCCGGCCCCTGCCCAAGATGGACGACGTCCTCGAGCCCCGGTTCTGGGGCTACTCGGTGGGCCGCTGGCAGGACGACTACACCTTCGTGGCCGAGACGGTCGGGCTCGACGAGCGCACGTGGCTCGACAACGTCGGCCGTCCCCACAGCTTCGACCTGCGGGTCGAGGAGCGGTACGTCCGCCGCGATGCCACCCACATCGAGGTGACGATCACCATCGATGACCCCACGTATTACTCCAAGCCGTGGGTCGCGCTGGACCGGCTGCCGCTGCGGTTTCAGCCGGATACGTTCGACATCAGAGAAATGGAGTGCTCGCCGAGCGAATTCGCCAGGTACACGAAAGAGTTCGCCGAACCGGCGGCAGGAATCCCGACGACGGATCCGCGGTAGCCCGCCGTCTCGATGCGCTGATTCCTCCGCCACGGTCCGGCTGAAGCCGGACGCCACGTACTGGCACAGACGGGAGGGACACCCGATGCCGAGTCACCCGACGTCTCGCGTCGTTCTCTCGTTTCTCGTGGGCGCGGCCGTGCTGCTTGGAGCTGCCGAACTCCGTCTGGCAGCACAAGGCTTCCAGCTCGGCGCAAAGCCTATTTTCTGATCCGGCCTTTGAGAATGGAGACGATGTCCATGAGCAGCAGCTCTCTGAGGATGATGGCCGTCGCCGTCGGCCTGCTGATCGTTTCGGCGTCCGCGTCTGCCCATCATTCCGCCGCGATCTTCGATCCGAACAAGAGAGTCACCGTGACCGGCATCGTCACGGAATGGTTCTGGGCCAACCCGCACTGTCTCTTGAGCCTCGACGTGAAAGGGGCCGATGGCCAGGTCGTGAAGTGGGTGGCTGAGACGCAGGCGCCGCCCAACATGATTCCCTACGGCTGGAGCCGCCAGTCGTTCAAGGCTGGCGAGGAAGTCACCATCACGGTGGAGCAGGCGAGGAGCGGCAAGCCGGTCGGGCGTCTGCTGCGAGCGCAATTCCCCGACGGGCGGACGTTGCTGCCCGGTGGGAGCGCCGGCGCCGCGGCCGCGGGAGCGCAGCCATGAACGGCCGGACTGTGGCGGCGGCCGCTGCCGGGATGGTGCTGCTCGTGTGTCTGGCGCCGGGGCGCGCCCAACAACCACAGGCTCAAGCACAACAACTCCAACAACAACAAGACCAACTGAATCGGCAACCCGGCGCCGTCTACGATGCCGATTTCGCGGGAAAGCCGTCAGGCCCGGCTCCGCGCCGTACGCTGGCCGGCACCTGGGAATTCGCCGCGGGGCGCAACGTCGCCATCCAGGCCACTGGGGTGATGGCGATGCCGTCGGACGGGAAACCCGAACACGAGCTGCCGTTCACGCCCGAGGGGCGCGCCGCCTTCCTCGCCAACAAGCCGACCTTCGGCGTGACGCAGGTGCCGTCGGCGATGACCAACGACCCGATGCCTGGCTGCGATCCGCAGGGCTTTCCGCGCATCGTCCTGCACAACGCCCACACCGAGCAGATTCTCGAGACGCCGATGCAGATGATCATCCTGTATCAGTTCAACAAGAAGTGGCGCACCATCTGGACCGACGGCCGGGCGCTGCCCACGGATCCCGAGAACCCCGGCTGGGCGCCCACGGATGTCCCGCTCAAGGACCTCCCGCCCCCGGAACCGCGGTGGTGGGGCTATTCAGTCGGGCAGTGGGTGGATGACTACACGTTTGTCGCCGAGTCGAATGGGTTCGACGATCGCACGTGGCTCGACAATGCCGGCCGCCCGCACAGCACCGCCATGCGCGTCGTCGAGACGTATCGCCGTGTCGATGCGGACCACGTCGAAAAGACGCTCGTGATCGACGATCCGAAGTACTACACACGTCCCTGGGCCGCCTTCGAGCGGCTTCGAATGAGGCTGCAGTCGCCGCATCTGGAGATTCCCGAACAGGAATGCGTGCCGTCGGAGACGGCGAAATACAACAAACTGTTTGGCGACCCCGCCGCCGGCGTCGACGACCGAGGGAGGTAGCGTCCCATGACACGCATCGCGATTGCGCTGACGATCACGCTCGGGCTCGCGTGGGGTGCCGCCGAGGCGCAGTGGATTCGCTACCCGGCGCCGGGCACGCCACGCACGGCAGACGGCAGGCCCGATCTGAACGCGCCCGTGCCGCGGACGCCGGATGGACGGCCGGACATCTCGGGCGTGTGGCAGCGCATCGTCCGCCCGGAGGACCGTGCACCGTCGGTCGGATTCACCGACCAGAACCTGCGGGTGCTGCTGCCCAGGGGCGAGACCGTTCCGTTTCAGCCGTGGGCCGAGGGGCTCTACACACAGCGGTTCGCCGCGGACGGCGCCGGGTCGCCGTCGGAGCGGTGTCTGCCGAAAGGGATCCTCGCGCCGATGCTGCCGCCGGTGCCGTTCAAGATCGTGCCTGGGCCCGGCGTGGTCGTGATCCTCTTCGAGGAGTCGAACCGGTATCGACAGATCTTCACTGACGGACGTCCGCTGCCGCGCGACCCGCAGCCCGCCTGGTGGGGCTATTCGATCGGCAGGTGGGAAGGCGACACGTTCGCGGTCGAGTCGGCGGGGTTCAACGACAGCACCTGGCTGGATAAGGCAGGGCACCCGCACTCGGACGCGCTCCATACGATCGAGCGCTTCCAGCGCCGCACCGTCGGACGCATGGACCTGCAGGTGACGATCGACGATCCGAAGGCGTACACGCGCCCGTTTACGGTCACGCTGCCGCTGGCACTCCTTCCCGACACCGATTTGATCGAGGATGCCTGCGAGAACGAGAAGGACTCGGACCCGATTGCTGACGTGGCGAAGGAGCGCCGGGGCGCGGACCGATGATTCTCGCCCCTCGACGCGGGTCTATGGTCTCGAAAGGGTGGTGACCCATGAACCGAGTCGTACATTTCGAGATCCCGACCGACGATCTGGAGCGCGCCAAGACGTTCTACGGCGACATTTTCGGCTGGAAGCTGACTCAGCTCGGGCCGGAAATGGGCCATTACGTTCGAGAAGGTGAAGAAGGCAGGCGGCAGGCTGGTCGGGGAAATCTTGGACATCCCCGGTGTCGGCCGCTACGCCCGCGTCCAGGACGGCGAAGGAAACGTGATCGGCGTCATCAAGCCGATCATGCCGTAAAATACGCCCGCGGCGGCGGAACCCCTCCCCAGCACACGGCGGTCCCGAGTGGTGCTTCACGCGAGGTGCACACATGGCGAAGAGACGGGACAGTGATCAGAAGAACCGGAAACCTCACGGAAAAGCGGTCGGCCGGCGAGACTTCGTCAAATCGGGCGCAGCAGCCGGCGTCGGCGCGGCGGCGGTGTTCTCGTCGTCTGGCACCGCGCTCGCGCAGGTGTCGCCGTCCGACGCCATCCGCTGGGACTACGAGGCCGACGTCGTCGTCATTGGCGCCGGGTGCACGGGGCTGCCCGCGGCCATCCGCGCGCGCGACCTCGGCGCGTCGGTGATCGTCGTCGACCAGAACTTCGACGTTGGCGGCAAGATGCTGCACAGCGGCGGCCAGGTGTCGTTCGGCGGCGGGGATCCGCTGCAACTCCGCGACATCAAGGGCGAACGCGATCCGGAGGGCTTCGTCACGGCGCCGCGGTTGCACGCGGTGGAGGAGCTGACGGAGGACCCGGACTTCCTCTTCAGGGACCACACCGACTGGTCGGTGATGGACGCGGCGGCCCAGGCGCCGTACCGCTACAACGAGCGCGACCTGCACCGGGCGTACGCCGACAACTGCTACGCGACCCGGGAATTCCTGATGACGAACTACGTCCGCTTTGGCCGCATCTCCGGCACGCACGGCAACGGCGGCATGTCGCGGGCCCGGCGCGCCGTGACCTTCCTGATGGAAGGACCGGCCACCGACATCAAGAAAGGGACGATCTCGCGGCAGGACGCGGGCATCAAGGGCGTGAGCTCGAGCCATTTCGCCCCGCGCTACATGGAGGACGGCGCCAAGGTCGCCAGCCCGGGCGCCCGCGTCAACGGCGCGGCGCTGTCGCGGGGCCTCGAGTTCAGCGCGCGCGAGAAGGGCATCCAGTTCATTCTGAATCGCCACATGGACGAGGTCATCCGCGAGCAGCAGTTCTCGGGCCGCGTGGTGGGCATTCGGGCGAGCTACTCGCCGCGACTGGATCCGCAGACGGGCCGCCGTCTGGAGAGCCTCTGGCAGAACGGCAACATCGACGAGCGCCGCGAGACGATCTATGTCCGCGCGCGCAAGGCGATCGTGATCGGCTCGGGCGGCCACGGGGCCAACCCGCAGTTCCGCAGCATGTTCTATCCGGCATGGCGCGAGCCGGCGTTCGTCTCGAGCGGGTGGGCGCTGCTCGGGCCGCGGGGCCAGGACGCGAGCGGCATCATCGCGGGGATGCGGGTTGGCGCGAACCTCGCCGGGATGCACCAGAACCTCTCGTACGGGAGCACGTTCCACTTCCCGGGGACGCTCGCGACACGCGATCCGTACACGGACATGCTGCCCGGCCATCCGACGTTCCCGTTCCGCGGGTCTACCGGGATCCTTCTCACGCCTGACCAGTTCCAGCACCTGATCGTCGTGAACCAGGTGGGCAGGCGCTTCTTCAACGAGATGCTGGTTACTGTGCGGGAGGGCGGCGCGGCGTATCCGGCCGGACCCAGCAAGGGCCAGCCTCGATCCGGCATGCAGCACGTGCAAGGCGACTGGCGCAATGCGAGCGTGGACAACGTCAGGAAGACCTACGCGGAGCCCAATGCCATCCACGCGGCGCTGGCGATCAACGAGGGTTCCAGGGCGCCGGACTACTTGTCGGGACCAATCTGGGCGATCTTCGATCGCGCCTCCGTCGAGCGCGACAAGTGGAACATCAATCCGCCGTTCACCTCGCCCACGAACGGCTTCTTCTTCAGTGCCGACACGATCGAGGAGCTCGCGGCCAAGATCCAGAAGGGGCACGAGTTCCAGCGCGTGCCGCTCAACGACCTGGTCGAGACGGTGAAGAAGTGGAATGCGTACGTCGACCAGGGCAACGATCCGGAGTTCGGGCGCGGAAGTGATGCCCCGATGTACCGGATCGAGAAGCCCCCGTTCTACGCCGCGGCTCTGTATCCGGTCTGGCACGACTCGTACGGCGGCCTGCGCATCAACGGGCGCGCGCAGGTGATCGACATGCAGGGCGAGCCGATTCCCGGCCTCTACGCCGGCGGCGAGGCGAGCGGTGGCGGCAATCAGCACGGCCTGGGCCGGGCGCTCGTGCACGGCTACATCGCGGGGACGAACGCCGTCCGCGAGCCTGGTGGGACTCAATGACGACGAGCGACGTGCGGGCAGACGTCGCTCGGGCCGACGCGGAAGCCGTGCAGGCTCATACGACGGATATCGTCGCCTGGGACGTTCCCTCGGCGATTGTCGCGGGCGAGCGATTCCGGATCACAGTCGGGATCAAGTGTTCCAGCGAGTGCACGCTCGCGGGCGGGGGCTACGGCGTCTACGACCACGCCGGCGCCCTCCTTGCGAGCGGCACGCTGGCGGCGGCCGTCTGGCCCGGGACGACCGGCCTGTATGCGGCGGAGGTCGAGCTCACCGCGCCGGCTGAGGAAGGCCTCTACCGGTGGACGGCCAAAGCCACTGACATGGATCTCGGACGCCCACACGCCGAAACGTCCGGCAGCTTCGGCGTCCGGGTGGTCAGCCGGCCGGAGCACCTCGTGACGATCGAGGCGGTCGACGGAGCGACCCAGACACCACTCGCGGGCGCCCGGGTGGTGATGCATCCCTACAGAGCGGTCACCGACCAGCGCGGTGTCGCGGAAATCCGCGTCGCGAAGGGCACCTACAGGCTGTTCGTCTCGCAAACGCGGTACATCACACACGGCGTGCCTCTCGAGGTGACCGCGGACGTGTCGACGCGCGTGGAGCTCGCCATCGAGCCGATCCCCGAGCGCAACTGAGCCCGGTGCTCGAGTCGCTGCGCAGTACGTCCTTCCGCACCTTCGTCCTGTACCCCGTACTGGTCGTCGGATGGGAATGGCTGCGGACCGGCGGTCACCTGCGCAGCGATCCCGTTTTTCTACCGCTCCTGGCGTGGGGTTATCTGCAGTACCGGCTGATCGGGAATTACCGCCTGCGGCTCGGTGGCGGCGGACCAGGGATGCGCACACCACCGGACCGGCTGGTGACGACCGGACCGTACGCGTGGTGCCGCAACCCGATGTACCTCGGACACATCATCTTTCTGAGTGGCCTGACCCTGACCCTGCCCTCATGGCTCGCCGGCGCGATCACGGCCGCCAGCATCGTCTGGTTCCAGTTCCGCGTGCAGCGCGATGAACGGCGCCTCCGCGAGCGATTCGGCCAGGCGTACGAGGAGTACTGCACGCGCGTCCGGCGGTGGATTCCCGGGCTGTTCTGAGAGAGCTCGAATCGCCGTCAGAGGTTTCGCGATAGAATCCGCGCAGTCGCTGTGAACACACGCGTGCGTCTGTCCCTGCGCACGAAGATCACGCTGGCACTCCTCGTGACGGGGTTGGTGTCGGCCGTCCTCGTGGGCGTGATCGCGCGGCTGACGTTCCTGCAGCAGTTCAATCGGGCAATTTTCGAAGAATCGTTCCTGGCATTCAGCGGAGACGTCACGGCGTACGTCGAAGCGTACGGGAGCCTCGAGGCGGCCCTGCAGGCAGAGCCGTTCCCGCAGTTTGTCCTGCGCCGCCGCGAGTCGATATCAGCACCGGCCCGCACGGTGGGGGCTGATGCGGGGCGTATCGGCGGGCCAGGTTTCATCCCTCCCTTTTTCTTCATCGCGCTCGATCTGCAGGGACGTCCAGTGATCGGTGGCCCCCGACCGGAAGGGCGTCCCGACGTGACCCCGGAGTTGCGGGCGCGGGCGCGATCGATCGTCGTCGCCGGCGACACGGTGGCGTATGCAGTGCCGATCGAGCAGCCGAATTTCAACGCGGTCGACCAGACGTACCTCGACGCGATGCAGCACGCGATGGGCTACGGCATCGCCGGTGCGACGCTGATCGCGCTGGCGCTGGGGTTCTTTTTCAGCCACAGGCTGAGCGCGAATCTCCGCGCGCTCGCGCGCGCCATTCAGGCGATGCGCAGCGGTGAGCTGCGGCAGCATGTGCACGTGCGCGCGAGGGACGAGGTGGGTGTCCTGGGGGATGCATTCAACCGGCTCAGCGAGGAGTTGGCTCACTCACACGACACGATCCAACAGCAGGCCGAGCAGCTGCGGGAGCTGAGCATCCGCGACGAGACGACGCTGCTGCACAACCGCCGCTATTTCAACGAACAGGCCACGATTGCCTACTGGCAGGCGCAGCGGTACGGACGGCCGTTCTCGCTCTGCGTGGCCGACATCGATCATTTCAAGCAGATCAACGATCGGTTCTCGCACGCGACGGGAGACGCCGTGCTGCGGCAGATCGGGCGCATCCTTGCAGCGAGCATGCGTGAGTCTGATATCGTGGCGAGGTACGGCGGCGAAGAGTTTGTCATGGCGTTTCCCGAGACGCCGCTCGCCGAGGCATTCGCGACATGCGAGCGCATCCGGCGCGCGATCGAAGAGCACCCCTGGCACGAGGTGCATCCGGAGCTATCGGTGACGATGACCGTCGGCATCGACAGCGACGTGTCGCGCGTGCAGCTCGAACAGATGATTGTCGCGGCCGACGAGCGGTTGTACGAGGGGAAACGGTGCGGCCGCAACCGCGTGGTCTGTGGGACGGAGGAACGGACGACCTGGTAGCACCCGCAGGGCGTTATTGACATGACGAAGGGTCATTTCGAATAATGCGCCACGTCATGCGACGAGTGACTGCCGCCGCAATCCTTGCGTGTGTCACGGTCGCCGGCACCGCGCGCGCACAGTCGCGGCCGGACCTCAGCGGGCTGTGGATTTCGCAGGCGGCCGACATTTCCGTACTGCTCCTGCCGGGGCAGGACGTGTCGCTCACGCCGTACGGCGCCGCGCGATACCGGAAGCTCGACATGGCGAAGTCGCCGTCGTACACCTGCCTGCCGTACGGGCCGACGCGCGGCCTCCAGTCGACCAACGCGTTTCAGATCGTTCAGACGCCGGAGCTCATCGCGATCCTGGTGGAGCACGTCGATTTCCGCGCGATCTATCTGGATGGCCGCGGACACCCGGAGGACATCTCCGACTATCCCGAGTGGATGGGCCACTCCATCGGCCGCTGGGAGGGCGACACGCTCGTCGTCGACACGATCGGGATGCGCGAGGAGACGTGGCTCGATACCGCCGGCTTCGAGCACAGCGCACAGCTGCGCCTCACCGAGCGCTTCCAGAAGACCGGCCCGGACACGATCCGTCTGACGGTGACAATCGAGGACCCGGTCTTCTACACGAAGCCGTTCACCTACGCGCGGGACGTGCGGCGGATGCCGAAGGACGCGCGGCTGATGCCTGCACGGTGCTCCGACAACGAGCAGTCATCGGCGTACGCCGTGCAGGGAGTGCAGGGGCCGGAGCACAAGCGGCCCCCGACGATGCCGAAGTAGTTATTGATCTGTCGCCGCCGAGCCGCTGAACACCTTGCGGCCGTTGGCGAGCGTCAGGGTGCCGCCGTACGCGCGCGGCGACCCGTTGCGCGCCGGCGAGGAATCAGCCAGCGTCACCATCTCGCCGATCTTCAGGTCGTCTTTCCGCCAGCCCCGCCGATAGAGCTGATTGGGCGTGGACGACTCGATCGCCCAGTTCGTCACCTTGCCCGACGCGTCCGCGACGTCGAGGTAATAGAACACGTGGGGGTTCGCCCACTCGACCCTGGTCACCGTGCCGCGCAGGGTGATCGTCTTGTCGACGTCGTACGCCGTGGACGCGGCGTGATGAGCCACCAGGGACACCGCACCGAAGAGCACGCCGCACGAGGCCGTCAGCACGATTCGTCGTGTCATCGCAGGACCTCCGGTCTGGTGAGGCGATTGTAGCGTAGATCGCCAGGATGCGGGATGTGCGTGCGGACGGCCGCCAGTGCGATGAACACGGCCGAGAGCGTGCCGGCGATGAGCGCGAACATCTGCGACGGCCCCGATTCGAGCGCCCAGGCGCCCGCGTACGGTGAAACGACGCCCCCCACCCGGCCGACGGCGGCCGCGGTGCCGACGCCGGTCGCGCGGATCCCCGCCGGATAGATGTGCGCAGCCAGCGCGTACATCGTCGTCTGCACCGCGTTGATCAGCCCGCCCGTCCAGGCGAGCATTGCGAGCACGGCCGCGGCGGACTGCTCTGCGATCGGCGTACCGGCCAGCAGCAGGCAGCCGCCGATCGCGCCGGCGGTCATGGCGAGCATCGGGATCCGCGATCCGAGGCGGCCGAACACCAGGGCCCCGGCGAGCGCACCGACCACGCCGCCGAGGTTGAACGCGGTCAGGCCATAGTTGGCGACCGCCACGTCGAACCCCGCACCTGTGAGGAGTGCCGGCACCCACGTCACCGCCATGTAGACCGACAGCAGGCAGCAGAAGAACGCCGCGCCGATTGCCAGCGTGTCGCGGCGGAGCTCCGGGACCAGCAGCGCGGCGATCGACGGGCGGCCGATCGCACGTTCGTGCGAGTCGACGAACTCGACATCGGCGCCGACATCGTGGCCGAGGCGTCTCAGGAGCACCACGAGCTCGGGCCATCGGGTGCGCTGCCGTGCGAGATAGCGCGGCGACTCCGGGAGCGCCCTCCAGAGCACCCCGCCCAGCAGGAGCGGCAGGCCTCCGCCGACGAGAAACAACGCCCGCCAGCCGTACGCCGGCAGAATCAGCGCACCGAGGACGCCGGCGAGCGTTCCTCCCACCGGAATGCAGACGATGGTGAGCGTGACGGCAACGGGGCGGCGGGCCAGCGGCACGTACTCCGATGCGAGCGCCGCGGCGTTCGGCATGGCGCCGCCGAACCCGAGGCCGGCGAAGAAGCGCAGCGTCGCCAGCGTGACGACGTCGCCGGCGAAGGAGGCCAGGATCGTCAGCGCGCCGAACGAGGCGACGCTGCCGACCAGCGCCGCACGGCGGCCGATGCGGTCGCCGAGGTACCCGCCGAGGAAGCCGCCGACCATCATGCCGAGGAGCGCGGCTGCGAGCACCGAGGCGAACGCCGCCCGCGGGAGCGCCCACTCGGCTGTCATCGCCGGAATCGCGGCGCTGAGCAGCTGGTTGTCGAGGCCGTCGAAGACGATCGTCAGTGCGGTCGCGGCGACGAGCCGCTTCTGGTAGCCGCTCCAGTGGCCTGCGTCCAGGAGCGCGCCGACGTCGGTTCTCCGCTCAGTCATCGCGATCGAAAAACGGGTAAGATGCGCGCGGACAACACGTCGCCGAGGGTATTACATTGTCACGGCTGAATCCACCGTTTCGCGCCGATCACGTCGGCAGCCTTCTTCGTCCGCCCTCGCTCAAGGAGGCGCGCGACCGCTTTCAGAATCAGCAGCTCACGCGCGACGAGCTGCGCACGATCGAGGGCGCGGCGATCCGCGATGTCGTCAGGAAGCAGGAGGCCATCGGGCTGCAGAGCATCACCGACGGCGAGTTCCGCCGCACGTTCTTTCACATCGACTTCCTCCAGCGGCTCGAGGGCGTGTCGGTTGCGGGCGGCATCGCGACGAAGTTTCACACACGAGACGGCGACATCGATTTCGCGCCGCCGCGCATCACGGTGTCAGGCAAGCTCCGGCACGTCCGCGACATCCAGACCGACGACTTCCGCTTTCTCACGTCGGTGGCGACGAAAACGCCCAAGGTCACGATTCCGTCGCCGACGATGGTGCACTTCCGGGGCGGACGGAAGGGGATCGACATTCACGCCTATCCCGACCTCGACGAGTTCTTCGAGGACCTCGCCGAGGTGTACCGCGCCGAAGTGGCGTCGCTCTACGAGGCCGGCTGCCGGTACATCCAGTTCGACGACACGAACCTCGCGTACCTCTGCGATCCCCGGCTCCGCGCGCAGGCGACGGAGCGCGGCGACGATCCGAACGAGCTGCCGTATGCCTACGCGGCGCTGATCAACTCGGTCATCGACGGGCGGCCCCGCGACCTGACCGTGGCGATTCATCTGTGCCGCGGCAACTTCAAGAGCGCCTGGGTGGCCGAAGGCGGATACGAACCGGTCGCCGACGCGCTCTTCAACGCGCTGCACGTCGATGCGTACTTCCTCGAATATGACGACGCCCGATCCGGGACGTTCGAGCCGCTGCGGTTCGTGCCGAAGGACAAGACCGTCGTCCTCGGTCTGGTGACCACCAAGGTCGCGGCGCTCGAATCGGCCGCCGATATTGCGCGGCGCATCGAGGAGGCGGCGCGCTACGTCCGGCTCGAGAACCTCTGCCTCAGCCCGCAGTGCGGCTTCGCGAGCACGGTGCACGGGAATCAGATCACGGAGGCGGATCAGTGGGCGAAGCTGGACCGCATTCTCGAGGTCACGCGTCAGGTCTGGGGAGCGGCGGTGTGACGACCAACTACTTCTTCACGAACCGGTAGTTGCCCGAGATGTGCATCTCGAGCAGCTGCGTGGGCACGCCGCTGCTGTCGTTGACGAAGCGCACGCCCCAGCCGAAGAGCCCCGTGAACGTCGTCTCCGACTGCGCGGTCAGGACCGCCTTGCCGCGGTTGCTCAACTCCGCCGCCAGGCGTCCGTTCTCGATCGTGATCCGAATGGTCCTGGGGTGCGGTCCCTCACCCCAGTTGTCCAGCTCGTAATAGGTGCCCACGTACTTGGAGAGGACCTCGTTGGGCAGCCTGACCTCGTTCCGCTTCTCGTCGGAGGCCTTGCCCACCCAGTTCTCGAGGCTCCTGTGCGCCCCTTCGAGGCAGACCGATTCGAGGAGCTCCGTATCGGGCTCGATCTCCGCATTGAACGTGATGTTGATGGGCCGCGCGAACGCGTTCGAGTCGGTGAGCGTCACCTCGATATCCATGTGGCCGAAGTCGCGACGGCGGTAGCGTTCAGTGATGCGCATCGCCTCGGTGTGGGGAGTCCCGTAGTTATCGAGCCACGTCTTGTCGTTGTAGCCGTAGCTGTCGACGACGAGCGTGTCCCCCTCCCAGCGTCCAACCGCGTATCCCATCCAGGTCGGATTCGGCTCCTTCTCCAGCGGCCGCCCGTCCATGAAGATCTGCCGGTACGTGAGGTCCTGGTCCAGCATCAGGATCAGACCCGGCGTCTGCACGAACTTGAACATGCGCTCGCTCGTGTAATAGGCGGGGCCGAGCGGCAGGCAATTCGCGGACATGGAGTCTTTCCCGAGATCCTCCATGCGCTGGGTCACGAGGTCGCGCGCCCACGTCTGGACTTCTCCGGGCTTCAGGTCCGCAGCGATGTTGCGCCGGTACCTCTGGTTGTTGGTGCGCTGCCAGAGCCCGGACAGATCGGGTTTGCCGTCGGGCCCCCGCGGCGCCGGCGCCGTGAGGTTGGGCTTGCCATCTGGCGTCCGGGGGATGCCAGGCGTGGGGTAGTGCAGCCACTGCGCAGCGAGCGGCGTGGCCAGCAGCGACAGCACGATCACCAGGCCAAGACGCTTCATAACTGACCTCCTCGAGCACCCGATGGGTGAGGTAGGGCGAGTGGCGCTGGTATGACCGTGGCGATTATACCTATAATCAGCTCGGCCGCTGTCCTGAACGACTGTTCTCCCCCCGGGGTTCGCCGTGCCGCCCGACCGACCATCACAGCCGTTGCTCATCCCGCTCAAGTGCGCCGCTGACGGCTGCGGTGCGTCTCGCGTGAAGCTCATGGTCCGGTCACGAACGATCGCCACGTTCAAGTGTCCGCGGTGCGGGCATTCCTGGTCGAAGGAAGTACAGACGCTGCCGGCGAAAGCGCGCGCAGCGCTGCCGCGCGCCAGTTAGCCAGTCAAGAGCGGGGTCCACCGCGCGGCCGATTTGGTCTCTCCTGGGCGCGCGCCCTTCGACAACGAGGCGACCTACGACGCGCTCGTCGCACATCTGGAGAGCGCGCTCGACCGCGCCGCGGCCGCCGCGCCGAACCCGGGCCGTACAGAGACCTTCCGCCGGCTGAACCGCACCGAATACCAGAACGCGATCCGCGACCTGTTCGGCATCGACGTCGACGTGGCGTCGCTCCTGCCCAAGGACGATGTGAGCCATGGGTTCGACAACGTGGGGGTGGGGGCGCGGGCCTGAATGTGTTTCTGCTCGCGGCGGCCAACGCGCACTACCAGCTGGCCGCGCGGCTCCTCGACCGGGGCGCCGATCCGAACGCGGCGCCGCGCGGGTGGACGGCGCTCCACCAGGTGTCCTGGGTGCGCAAGGCGGGCGTCGCGGGGAGCAACAACCCCGCGCCGCAGGGCTCCGGCACCATGGACAGCCTCGAGTTCGTGCGGACGCTCGTCGCCAGGGGCGCCGCGATCGACGCGCGCGCGACCGAGAAGCCGCCGATGGGGCTCACCACGCTCAATGCCGTCGGTGCCACGCCGTTTCTGCTGGCGGCGCGGACGGCCGATTTCGAGCTGATGCGCCTGCTCGCGGAGCTCGGCGCCGATCCGAAGCTGTCGAACGAGGACAACACGACGCCGCTCATGGTCGCCGCGGGCGTCGGCACGCAGAACCCGGGCGAGGATCCGGGCACCGAGCCCGAGGTGCTGGAAGCCGTGAAGGTGGCGCTGGAGCTCGGCAACGACCTGAACGCGGTCGACGTCAACGGCGAGACCGCCATGCACGGCGCCGCCTACAAGGCGGTCCCGTCGGTCGTGCGCGACCTGGCCGAACGCGGTGCGCGCCTCGACCTCTGGAACCGCCCGAACACGCGCGGGTGGACGCCGCTCGGGATCGCCGAAGGCGTACAGCGCGGGATGAACATCATCAGCTCGCCGCCGACGGCGGCGGCGCTGCGCGAGATCATGGACAGGTCGGCGCGAGCGTCTGCGCCGCCGTCGCGTTGATCCGGTCGCCGGCCGGATCCCTGATCAGAAATCCCTTCGCCTCGATTCTGTGACCGGTGTACGCATCGGGCCGCGGGTAGAGGTTCTGCAGCCGGAACGTCTGACTACCGAGGGCGGCCGCGTGCGCCGCCGTGAGCTCCTCGCCGGTCGAGGCCGCCGGATTGCGCGTGCGGACGGGCGCGCTCGCGCGCAGGAGCGTCCAGTCGCCGCCGGGCCCGGCCGTCAGGCACCCCACCATGCGCACGAGTGAGAAATTCGGCACCGGTTCCGGCCCGTTGCGTCCCTGGATGCGCGTCGCATCGGCCGCGGTGGCGTCGAGCTCGGCGCGGCCGGCAGGGAAGTCGTTCACGCGCAGGAGATAGGCGACGATCTCGAGGTACTCGGCGTCGGCGAGGGTGCCGGGTGCGCCGGGAGGCATCGACGCCCTGATGCGGGCGAAGAGGCTCGCGACGTCGCTGCCGCTCCAGTCGCGCATGAACGCCTCGCCCCGGCGAGGGCCATCATCATGGCAGCCGGCGCAGGTCATCCGGTAGCGCGCTTCGCCGCGCGCCGCCTGGGCCTCGGTGTAGACGCCGTCCCAGACGGTCGTCGTCCCGCTTCTCTGGCCGCCAGCGTTTACCGCCGGCGGCCCGCCGGTGGTGGCGTGTGCGAGGAACGCCGTCATGCCGAGGGCGAGCGAGACCGCGCGCATGGCGCCGCGAATAATAGCAGCCCGGCCCCGCCGTCGCGGTACGAAGAAGTCGGCCTGGGACAGGACTTGTGTCCGCGAAGCTGCCCGCGCGACGGAGTTCGGAGGACGCTGCTCGAGCCTAGCCGGCCTGCGCCGGAAAGTCGGGCGAAAGCTGGCGATGCCGGTGGCCGGAGAACCCGCGATAGCACATCAGAACCACGTCGGGGGAGGCGTAGCGCGGGCGGCCGTTCTCAATCCGGCGCACGGGATGGGCGCCGAAATGCGCGTGCAGCCCCGCGCGATCTTCGGGACTGAACGTCGCGATGTGTGGCTCTCGAAAGGTGTTCAGGCACGCGGCGATGAGGCTCCGGGCGACGCCGGACGCGCCCTCGCGCTTCGTCAGGTCGACCAGGATCCGGGTGTCGGCAAACCGGTCGCG
>JACPCS010000059.1 GCA_016184455.1 Acidobacteriota bacterium | reverse complement strand
GCCCACAGGGCAGCCCTCTCTATTTTTCAGTCAGGAAGACAAAGACAGGGGACATTTCTATTTCGCGAAGAACGGGGACATTTCTATTTCGCCTTGACAGTAAGTCCCCGCACAATTGACACACCAGCTGACGGCGAATTAGCCTTTTCCACTCCGTACATCAGCGTGTGCCGTGCCGGGTGACCGGCACGGCGGGTTTGCAAGGATGAAAATGAGACAGCGTACAGTTCGTCTGTTCGTCATACTCACCGCGTGGCTCGCGCTCCCGATGGCGAGCTTCGCGCAGCAGGAAGCGGTGCTGAGCGGCACCATCACCGACACGACCGGCGGCGTCCTGCCGGGCGTGGTCGTTCGCGCCGTCCACGAGGCCACGGGCAACAGCTTCGAGGCCGTCACCGACGAGGCCGGCGGCTACCGCCTGGCAGTGCGCGTCGGGATCTACCGGATGTCCGCCGAACTGTCCGGATTCTCAGCGCCCACACGCGCGGGCATCGAGGTGCTCGTCGGCCAGCAGGTCACCGTGAACATCCAGATGCAGCCGGCGACGCTGCAGGAGTCAGTGACCGTCACGGCGGAGGCGCCGCTCGTCGACGTGACGCGCTCCCGCGTGTCGGGCAATATCGACCCGCGTCAGATGCAGGAGCTGCCGGTCAACGGCCGCAACTGGATGAACCTGACGATATTGGCGCCCGGCAGCCGCGTGAACAAGATAGACGAGATCCCGATTGCGTCGCAGGCCTCGAGCGTCGGGGTGCAGATGAACCTCGACGGTCAGCAGGTGACGAACATGGTCGCGCTCGGGTTCGGCCAGCCGCGCTACAGCCGTGACGCGATCGGCGAGTTCGAGTTCGTGGCGAACCGGTTCGACGCCAGCCAGGGGCGGTCGATGGGCGTCCAGGTGAACGCGGTGACCAAGTCGGGCACGAATCAGTACGCCGGCACGTTCTCCGGGTACTTCCGCAGCGACCGGTTCAACGCCGCCGATCCGGTGACCGGGCAGGTGCTGCCATACTCCGATCAGCAGCTCAGCACCACCTTCGGCGGCCCGATTCGGAAGGACAAGTTCCACTTCTTCGCCAGCTTCGAGTACGAGCGCGAGCCCCAGACGTTCGTCTACAACACGCCGTACCCGAAGTTCAACGGTACGTTGACCGGCACGCGCACCGAGTACAAGCAGCTCGGTCGGGTCGACTATCAGTTCTCACCACAAAACCGGTTGTCGGTCCGCATCTCCCGCTACGACAACCGGATTCCGTACGACTCGCGCTACACCGGCGGGTCGGATCGGACGATGGCGTCGGCGATCGGCACGAACCGCCGCAGTGAGCAGGCGCTGGCCACCTGGACACAGGTGTTGAGCAATCGCGTCGTCAACGAGGTGAAGGGCGGCCACAGCATGTTCCACTGGAACCAGTACGCCCACGTGCGGAACCCGAACGCGCTGCCGGGCATGACGTCGGGATTCGGCGCCCCGAACATCCTGATGAACGGCTTCACGCTCGGGCAGAGCCACGCGATCACGCCGCAGGACATCGGCGAGGACTTCTACACGGTTCGCGACGACATGACGCTGTCGTTCAACCGCGGCGGCCGCCACGATCTCCGCTTGGGCGGCGAGTACATGTACCACTTCACGTTCGAGACGGTGTGCAACCAGTGCATGGGCCAGCTCGACTTGCGCGGCGGCCCCGTACCGCGCAATATCGAGGACCTGATCGTCGACGTCCACGACGTGTCGACGTGGAACCTGGCGCCGCTGTCGCCGATCGCCCGCTTCTACCAGCGAGCGATCGGCATGGATGCGTCGCCGTACTCGCGCCCGGCGGGCAACTCCGGCTTCACGGAGTATGCGCCCCGTCATGTGTATGCGGGGTGGGTCCAGGACAACTGGTCGGTCACGCCGCGTCTGACCCTCAACCTGGGCCTCCGGTACGACCTCTCGGTGAACGAGTTTGTCAACTGGGTGGCATTCCCTCCGCTGATCGAGGCGAATCGGCCCAATGACACGAATAACTGGGGCCCGCGGCTCGGTTTCGCCTATCAGCTCACGGACAAGACCGTCGTACGTGGCGGGTACGGCGTGTACTATGCCGAGGTGACCGGCCAGCCGGCCGTGTTCACGCTGCGCAACGTGCAGCAGATCACGCCGCAGATCCTCAACGACGGGCGGCCGGATTTCGCCTCGAATCCGTTCACCGGCCCGGCACCGAACTACGAGCAGGCCGCGCAGCGCCTGTGTACCGTGAGCCGCGTCGCGGGGTGCCTCCGGGCCAACGTGGGAAACTTCGTCGCACCGGATCTGAAGTCGCCGTTCAGTCACCAGGCGTCGCTCGGGTTGCAACGCCAGCTCGGAGAGGTGATCGCGGTCGAGGCCGACTGGGTCTACACCGGGAACCGCGACATTCTGACGGCCCGGAACATCAACATCTCCTACAACCCGTCGACGGGCGCCAATTACCCGTTCAACGATATCAGCCGGCGTCCGCTGCCCGACTGGGGCAATCTCAGCATCAACCGGCCGGATACCGACAACACCTACCAGGCGCTGCAAGTGGCGCTCGTCAAACGCATGAGCCGCCGATGGCAGGCGTCCGCGACCTACTCGCTCGGCGCGCAGTGGAACTTCGATCAGGTGCCGCTCAATCCGGGGTGCAGCAATCCGATGACGTGGACGGCCGCCACCGGGTTCACGTGCGACGTGCCGGTCACGTTGGCGTCCGACATCGCCGAGAACGACTGGTATCTGTCCAATGAGCAGCGGCATCGGGTCACGTTCAACGGCATCTGGGACGCTGGCTACGGGTTCCAGCTGAGCGGGCTCTACATCTTCGGTGACGATGGCTGGGAGACGCCGCTGGCGGGCGTCGACGTCCGGCAGCTCGGCGGGGCCGGCACGCGCCTGCGCGCCGACGGCACGTTGATCGAGCGCAACAGCTTCGACCGCAAGTCGATGCACCGCGTCGACCTCCGCGTCCAGCGCCGGTTCCGGTTCGGGTCGCGGGTGGCGATCGACGGCATCGCCGAGGTGTTCAACCTGTTCGACCGCGCGAACTACGAGACGTACGAGCTCAACGAGCGCAACGCGCGCTTCGGCAGGCCGAACACCTACGCGAACATCGCCTACGCGCCGCGGGTGCTGCAGCTCGGCTTCCGGACGCAGTTCTAGGCGCCGGCTGCCGAGGGCACCGAGGCCCCACGGAACACCGAGGCACCGAGACACCGAGATCCTTAAAAAGGATTCCTCGGTGTCTCGGTGGTACGTGGGGAGCGTTCTTCTCAGATCGTCAGGACGATCTTCCCGAACTGCTTCCCCTCTTCCATCCGTCGGTGCGCCTGGGAGGCTGATTCGAGCGGCAGGACGGTGTCGACAACGGGGCGGAGGCCGTCCGCGTAGAGCTGCAGCATGGCGGCGAAGTCGCGGCGGTTTCCCATCGTGCTCCCGAGCACGTTGAGCTGCTTCCAGAAGATCCGGCGCACCTCGAGGTTCTGCACGGGCCCAAGCGTCGCGCCGTACGAGACGACGCGCCCGCCGGGTTTCACCAGATCCAGCGCCTTGTCGAACGTCTCACCGCCCGCACCGTCGATGACGACGTCGGGCCGGCCGCCGATCCGGTCGATGAAGGCTTTGGGCCAGTCGGGATCGTGATGATTCACACCGCCGGCCGCGCCGTGGCGCCGGGCCGACTCGAGCTTCGCCTCGCTGCCGGAGGTCACGTACACGGTCGCGCCCAGGCGGCGACCGATGAGGAGGGCGCACGTGGCCACGCCGCCACCGATGCCGGTGACGACGACCGTCTCGCCGGGCTGGACCTGCGCGCGCGTGGCGATCGCCCGATACGCGGTGACCGATGCGAGCGGCACTGCCGCCGCCTCCTCCCAGGAGAGCGATCGCGGCCGATCGTGCAGCGCATCGGCCGGCACCTTCACCAGCTCGGCGTACGTGCCGTCGCGCGGAAGGCCGAGGATCTGGAATGCGGGTCCCTGCACGCGCTCGTCGCCGCCCCAGTTGAGGGTCGGGTCGATGACGACCTCGCGGCCGCGCCACGCCGCGTCGACCCCAGGGCCGATCTCGACGACCTCGCCGGCGCCGTCGGAGCCGAGGATGATCGGCAGCGTGATGCCCGCGTACCGTCCCGTCCGGATCCAGACGTCGCGATGGTTGAGCGCCGCCGCACGCAGACGCACGATCGCCTCGCCCGCATCGGGCCGAGGGTCCGGAACCTCCTCGACGCGAAGGACCTCGGGATCGCCGAGCGTGCGCAGGACGACGGCTCGCATCTGATACCTCCGTGCCTCCCGTGGCCGGTCGGGATGATGATAAACGTCCGCCGCGCAATTGACGTATTTCCAGGCGGTTGACTATGATCGGTGCACTCGTTCGGCCAGCTCCGCGCCCCGTCGGCGCCGTGTGCCGGCGCGTGTAAGCCTCGAGGGGCGCTCACACTCTATGCCACATCGGTCTGTCGCGTGCGCGGTGGGGATCTGTGCGGCCGCGCTCTCCCTGATCCGTGCCACTCCGCTCGTCGCGCAGGAGGCCGCTCGCGCCGGCGCGCCGCTGGCGCGGCCGGCGGGCACCGCCGTTGCCGTGCGCGAGGCGCCGATGTTCGACGGCCAGCTCACCGAGCGCGCCTGGCTCGACGCGCCGCCGCTGACCGGCTTCACGCAGGCCGAGCCGTTCGAGAGCCAGTCCGCCTCCGAACAGACGGAAGTCCGCATCCTGTATGACGACACCGCGATCTACGTCGGGGTGACGCTGCACGACAGCGATCCCTCGCAGATCGTGACGACTGACACGCGCCGCGACGCGGATCTGCGCGAGATGGACTCGTTCCTGATCGTCTTCGACACCTTCCGCGATCGGCAGAACGGGTTCGTGTTCGGCACCAACGCGCTCGGCGTGCAGTACGACGCGCAGGTGCGCAACGAGGGCAGGCCCGACGCGACGTGGGACGGCAGCTGGGACGTGCGGACGAACGTCACCGAGTCGGGGTGGACGGCGGAGTTCCGGATTCCGCTGCGCACGCTCCGGTACGGCCCGGCGCCGCAGATCTGGGGCGTCAACGTCTTCCGGAACATCCAGCGAAGCCGCGAGCGCACGTACTGGGCGCCGCTCGCGCGTGAGTACAACATCGAGCGGCTGTCCTCGGCCGGCGACCTGCGCGGCCTCCAGCTCCAGACGCCGCGCAACCTGAAAGTGCTCCCGTACCTCACGAGCTCCGCGAACCGCGATTTCAGGCCGGGCGCCTCCACCGACCTGGCCGGCGAGTTCGGCTTCGACGCGAAGTTCGGCATCACGCCGAGCCTCAACCTCGACGCGACCTATAACACCGACTTCGCGCAGGTGGAGGTCGATACGCAGCAAATCAACCTCACGCGGTTCAACCTGCGCTTCCCCGAGAAACGCCCGTTCTTTCAGGAGAATGCCGGGTTGTTCCGGATCGGCAAGGGGAACGAGCTCGATCTGTTCTTCAGCCGCCGCATCGGCCTCGACGAGAACGGCCATCTCGTGCCGATCCGCGGCGGCGGACGTCTGAGCGGCAAGGCGAACGGGTTCAACGTCGGCGCCGTCAACATGCAGACCGACGATGTGGTGTCGACGCCGGGCAACAACTTCTCCGTGCTGCGCGCGAGCCGCGAGCTCCGAAACCGGTCGGGCGTCGGCGTCATGTTCGTGAACCGGAGCGCCACCGGCAGCCGTGCGCGATCGGACGACTGGAACCGCACCTGGGGCACTGACGCGCGCCTCGGCCTCGGCCAGCACTTCGACGTCGGCGGCTTTGCAGCCCGCACCGAGACGCCAGGGCGCACCGGCCGCGACTACGCCTGGAACGTCGACTCGCAATGGGAAAACAGCCAGCACCAGATGACATTCGAGTGGGGCGTCACCGGCGAGGATTTCAATCCCGAGGTCGGATTCCTCGAGACGCCGGGCGGGTATCGCCGCTTCCGCGTCGGCGCCGGCGAGGTGATGCGGCAGGAGAAGATCCGGAGCTGGGGCTTCCGCGAGCTCAACCCGCACGTCAACTACACGCGGTACGACTATCTACCACCCCACCGCGCAGGCGTGCGCGGTGGGGGCCCCGGTCCTAGCGGCGGCCTGCTGACTTCGGAGCTGCACCTCGACAACCACTGGGACTGGGAGAACGGCCAGTTCGTCACCGTGGCCCTGAACGGCACGTGGGACGGCCTGCGCGAGCCGTTCGCGGTCTATCCGGGCGTGATCGTGCCGGCGGGCGAGCACGGCGGCCTGCGGGCCACCATCCGCTACAACAGCGATCGGCGCAAGTGGCTGTACGGACGCTTGCAGTGGGATCTCGGGGGGTTCCTCACGGGCACCCAGAGCAGTCCGACGATGCAGCTGATCATCCGCGAGGGCGGCCGGTTCACGCTCGACACGACGTGGAACTACCGCCGGATCGATCTGCCACAGGGCGCATTCCACACGAACCTGGGCAACATGCGCGTGACCTACAACTTCACACCGTCGGTGTTCGTGCAGAGCCTGCTGCAGTACAACGACCGGACCGACCGGTGGTCGACCAACCTGCGCTTCCACTGGCTGCAGACGGCCGGGACCGGCCTGTTCCTCGTCTACAACGACACGGAAGCGCTGAACGGCTTCGGGCCGATCAACCGCGCGTTCATCGTCAAGTACGTGCGGCAGTTCGACCTGCTGCGGTAGATCACTCTTCGACGATCGCGTCGATCAGCCCGTAGTCGCGCGCCCGCTTCGCGTCGAGGTAGAAGTCGGTGCGCTTGGTGTCGCGGATGATCTTCTGCAGCGGCTTGCCGGAGCGTTTCGCCAGAATCTCATAGATCTGCGTCTGCATCTGCTTCAGCCGATCGAGGTGCTGCGCGGCGGCGGAGGTCGACTGCCACCCCGCCCACTTCGCCGGCTCGTGAATCATGATCCACGAGTGGGGGAGCGCCAGGCGCCGGCCCGGGCTCGCGGCCTGCAGCACGACCGATCCCATCGAGTACGCCATCCCCTGCACGACGATCGTCACCTCGATGCCGCGCCGGACGATCTCGCGGATGGAGTCGTGCATCGCGAGGCCGTCGGTCACGTTGCCTCCCGCGGTGTTGAGATACAGGGTGATCGGCCGCGTGCTGTCGTTGGCGAGCTCGCGCATCCGCTCGATGACGGCGCGCGCCGGGTCCTTCTCGATGTCGCCCACCAGGTAGACGTCGCGGAGCCGATCGGACGCCTCCTTGCGCAGGACCGCCTTGACCGCCTCGATGAGATCCCAGATGAGCCGCTCGTTCAGCTCGCGGTACGGCGCATAGCCGACCATCTGGGCCCGTTCCTCCGCCGACGGACGCTCCGGCGGACGTTCGGGCGGCCGCTCCGGTCGAGCCGGCGCCGGTGACGTCGGTTCTGCGGTCGTGGTCGAGGTACTGCGCTCGGGATCGGCAGGAACAGTCGAGTCCGGCACGGCCGTGGCGAGTGCAAACGAAGTTCCTCCCGCGCGAGGGCGCCTCGGGCGGGGTCCCCAGGCCGGGGTCCCCACCGCGGGGCCCCCATCGCGCACTGCGCGATGGGGTGGCGTCGCGCACGCGTGCGCGGCGGGGTGGAGCAGCGCGGACTGTGCGCGCTGGGATGCTATTCTGGGCCGCATGCGGAGAACGATCTGGCTGGCGGCGGCCGCCGCCCTCGTGATTGTGAGCGTTCTCGTCGCCCAGCATCGGCCGGGATCGCCGCGCCCTGCAGCGGCCGGCGCGGCGGGACAACCGGCTCTGGATGAGATTGGCGGCGAACAGATTGCCGCACACGTGCAATTCCTTGCCGACGATCTCCTCGAAGGGCGCGCGCCGTCGACGCGCGGCGGGCAGCTCGCGGCGCAGTACCTCGCGGCGCAACTGGCGCTCCTCGGGTTCGAGCCGGGCGCCGCCGACGGCACGTACTTCCAGCAGGTGCCGATTGTCGAATCGGAGGTGAACCCGTCCTTCACGCTGACGGCCGGCCCGGGCATGCCATTCACCTACCTGCGCGACGTCGTGGCGTTCAGCGACATCCAGGAGCCGACCGTCCGCACCTCCGGCGAGATCGTCTTCGTCGGACACGGCATCGTCGCGCCTGAGTACGAGTGGAACGACTATGCGGGCGTCGACATGCGCGGGAAACTCGCGCTCATCATGGTCAACGATCCGCCCGCCACGCCGGAAGAGCCGCAGCGCTTCGGCGGCCCGGCGCTGACCTATTACGGCCGGTGGACCTACAAGTTCGAGGAGGCGGCCCGGCAGGGGGCGGCCGGCGCGATCCTGGTTCACACGGATGAATCCGCCACCTACGGCTGGCAGGTGGTGCAGTCGTCATGGAGCGGCCGGCAGTATTCGATTCCCGCCGTGCCGGGCGCGTCGCGGCTCGGGCTCAAGGCCTGGGTCACCGACCGGGCCGCGCGCGAGATCGTCACGCGCGCCGGACGCGAGCTCGACGCGCTGCGCGAGGCAGCCGTGAGACGAGGCGCGAAGCCGGTGCCCCTGGGCATTCAGGCGTCCGCAACCATCGTCCAGACCGTGCAGCAGAAGACGTCCCCGAACGTCATCGGCGTGCTCCGTGGCACCAACCCGAACCAGGCGGTGATCTACACGGCGCATTACGATCATCTCGGCGTCCGCGACCCGCAGCCGGGCGAACCGGCCGACGCGGATCGCATTTTCAACGGCGCCACCGACAACGCGTCGGGTGTTGCCGGCGTGCTGGAGATTGCGCAGGCGATGGCGCGCGCGCCCGCTCGCCCGGCTCGGTCGGTGTATGTTCTCTTCACGACCGCGGAGGAGTCGGGCCTGCTCGGCTCGGAGTACTTCGCGGGACGTCCCGTGCTGCCGCCGGAAGCCTGGGCCGCCAATCTCAATGTGGACGAGCTCAATCTGTACGGTCCGAGCCGCGACATCGTGCTGCTCGGCGCCGAGCGCTCGACGCTAGGTGCGCTCGCATCGCAACTGGCCGCCGACGAGCGGCGGGTGGTTGGACCCGACCCGGAGCCGGGGCGCGGGTATTTCTTCCGCTCCGATCACTTCCCGCTCGCCAAGATCGGTATTCCGGCGCTGTCGCTGAGCGATCCGGTCGACTTCATCGGTCCGGATGTGGCGGCCTCGAAGCGGCTGCACGACGAGTATCAGGACAAGCGGTATCACCAGCCGGACGACGAGGTGCTCAGGTCGTGGGACTACACGGGTGCGATCAGTGACCTGCGCTTTCTTGCGGAGCTGGGGTGGCGCATCGCCAATCTCGCGGAGATGCCCGCCTACCACCCGAACGAGCAGTTTGCGCGCCCGCGCGTGAAAGCCACGCATTGAGTCCTGTCTCGCCGAAGCCCAGCCAAGGCGGACTCGTCACGCTCGACGACATCGAGGCCGCCGCCGCGCGCATTCGCGGCGTCGCCGTCCGCACGCCTGTCGTCGAAGTCGGGAGGATCGCGCTCAAATGTGAAAACCTCCAGCCGATGGGCGCGTTCAAGATCCGCGGCGCGTACAACTTCCTCGCGCAACTGGATCCCGAAGCGCGACGCGCGGGTGTCATTACCTTTTCGTCGGGCAACCACGGACAGGCTGTCGCGCGTGCGGCCGCGCACATCGGCGTGCACGCGGTCGTCGTCATGCCGGAAACGGCGCCGCAGGTGAAGGTCGATGGCGTCCGCCGATACGGCGGAGAGGTCATCTTTGCGGGAACGACGTCGATCGATCGGCGGACGAAAGCCGAATTGGAGGCCGCCGCGCGCGGCCTCACGATCGTGCCGCCGTTCGATCATCCCTGGATCATCGCCGGCGCCGGCACGTGTGGGCTCGAGCTCCTCGAGCAGTGCGCGGACCTGGACGCCGTCTACGTGCCCGTCGGTGGCGGGGGGCTGATTTCCGGTGTTGCGGCGGCGGTCAAGCGCCGCCGCCCGAACGTGCGTGTGGTCGGCGTGGAGCCCACTGGCGCGGCGAAGATGGCGGCATCGTGGACCGCCGGCCGACCCGTCCGTCTCGATCGGACGGCCAGCATCGCCGATGGACTGCTGCCGGTGCAGCCGGGCGACCTCACCTTCGCGCACGTGCAGGCGCTGGTCGACGATCTCGTCGCCGTATCCGACGAGGCGATTGCCGGGGCTGTGGGCTGGATCTACAGGGAGGCGCGGCTGGTCGCGGAACCGAGCGGCGCGGCGTCGGTCGCGGCCGTCCTCGCGAACCACGGATCGGCGGCAGGACCGGTCGCCGCCGTCGTGTCCGGCGGCAACGTGTCGCCCGAAGACTTCGTGCGATACATTCACGCGGAGGCCTGAAGGCCTTCGGCTACCGCGCGAGGAGGCGTTTGGCCTCTTCGATCGCCTCCTCGACGCTCGTCACCTGTCCGTCGAGCTGCTCCTCGTAGATCTGCTTCAGAATTGCACCGATCTGCGGCCCCGGTGACAGGCCGAGCGCGAGGAGGTGGCGTCCGAGCAGGAGCGGCTCCGGCGGCCGGTGCTCGACGCCGAGTGCGCGGGCGCGGTCGAGAAACCAGTCCATCGCCGAGCAATCGAAATGGCCCGTGCGTCCCAGGCAGTCGGCGCGCGCCAGACGCGCCAGCAGCTCGAGGTCGACTTTCTGCGCAAGACGCCGGAACGCGCCGTCGCCGACCTGCGGCGCCTTGTGGAGCATGCCCGGCTTCAGATGGTGCGCGACGAGGCCGACCACCTGCGCGCGCACGTCGAAGCCGTCGATGGTGTGGATGTTGAGCCGATCGAGCAGGCCGATCGTCGGCGCCACGCCCGCCTCTTCGTGGTTGAGCGACCGGATGCGGTCGTCGATCAACTCGGTCGTCGCCGGCTTGCCCAGGTCGTGGCACAGCGCGCCCAGCATGATGGCGATGAGCCGCGGCCGATCGAGGTCGGCGTTCAGGCGGCGCGCCGTGTCGGCCACCATCAGCGTGTGCGTCCAGACGTCGCCTTCCGGGTGCCAGTCGGGCTCCTGCTCGCAGCCGACGAGCGGCCGCAGCTCCGGCAGCAGCGCATCGACCACCCCGAGATCGAGCGCGAGCGCGAGTCCGATGGACGGACGTTCGGCCGCGAGCAGCAGCTTTTCGAGCTCGCCCCACACGCGTTCGGCGGGCAGGTCGTCGAGCGGAATCCGGCGGCAGAGCGCCGCCGTCTCCTCCTCGAGTGTGAACTCGAAGCGCGCGGCGAACTGGATCGCGCGCAGCACCCGCAGGCTGTCGTCGCCGAACGTCGTGAGGTCGACGGCGCGGAGCAGCCGCCGATCGAGATCGGCGCGTCCGCCGAACGGGTCCTCGTACGCCTCGGTGAGCGGATCCCATGAGACGGCGTTGATCGTGAAATCGCGCCGGCGCGCCGCCTCCGCGATCGACATGGCGGGGTCGCCCGTCACCTGAAACCCCTTGTGCCCGCGGCCGGTCTTCGATTCGCGGCGGGGGAGCGCGACGTCGATCTCCCCCTGCTTCCTTTCCCCGTCCCCCTTCGCGATCACTTTGTACACAGGAAAGCTCTGCCCGACCGCTTCGACGCGCCCAAAACGCTGCAGGAGCGCCGCCAGGCGGTCTTCCCCGACCCCGAACACCTCGAGATCGATGTCCTTCGATGGATGACCGCACAAGCGATCGCGCACCCACCCGCCGACGATCAGGGCACGTCCGCCCGCTTCACGAACGGCGGCAGCGATGGCCCACGCAAGATCGAGTGACATTCCGCTAGAGATTGTGCTTCGATTGTCGCGGCGCTGAAAGCATTCCATGGACCCGACCATCGCGCTGCTCGAGGATCTCGTCGCCATCGATTCGGTGAACCCCTCGCTCGTGCCCGGCGCGCGCGGCGAGGCCGAGATTGCGCGACGCGTCGTCCTGGAGTGCATCACTCTGGGCCTGGCGGTTGACGTCACCGAAATCGCGCCGGGACGGCCCAATGTGGTCGCGGTGCTCGAGGGCCGAGCGCCGGGGCCGACCCTCATGTTCTGCGGGCACCTCGATACGGTTGGCGTCGGGGGGATGGTCCATCCCTTCGAGCCCCGGCAGCGCGAGGGGCGGCTGTACGGGCGGGGCGCGCAGGACATGAAGGGAGGCGTCGCCGCGATGATCGGAGCCGCGCGCCAGCTCGTGGAAGAGGGGGGACTGGCTCGCGGCCGACTGATTCTGGCCGCCGTGGTGGACGAAGAGCACGCGAGCATCGGCGCCGACGCACTGGCGGCGCGGTGTCGCGCCGATGCGGCCGTCGTCACCGAGCCGACCGATCTCGACATCGCGGTGGCGCACAAGGGCTTTGCGTGGATCGAGATCGAGACGCGCGGGCGCGCCGCGCACGGCAGCCGGCCGCGCGAGGGCCGCGACGCGATCCTGCGGATGGGGCGGGTGCTCGGGCGCCTCGAGGCGCTCGATCGGCGATTGCAGAGCACGCCCATGCATCCGCAGCTCGGAACGGCGTCGCTGCACGCGTCGACCGTCGTGGGCGGGCACGAGCTCAGCAGCTATCCGGACCGGTGCACGCTGCAGGTGGAACGGCGCACGCTGCCGGGCGAACCGGCGGGCGTGGCGTTTCAGGAGGTCCAAGAGATCCTCGCGGCGCTCCGCGGCGGGGACGCGGAATTCGAGGGCGACGCGCGGGTGCTGTTTGCACGGGATCCGTATGCGATTGACCCCGCGCATCCGCTGCCCGAGATCCTCGCGCGCGCCGCGGCGTCGGTCGGCTGCGCGCCGCGTCGGATCGGGATGAGCTTCTGGACGGACGCGGCCATCCTCGGAGCCGCAGGCATCCCGTCGGTGCTGTTCGGCCCCGGCGGTGCCGGGCTTCACAGTTCGGAGGAGTACGTGCGGCTGGAGGACGTGCGCCGATGCCGCGCCGCGCTCGCGGCGCTCGCCCGGGCGTTCATGGACGGCAACGGAGGTGCGGAAGAGCGGAACGCCTAGGCGACGCGGCGTTCACCAAGAAGCGGCAGGCGCACCAGCCGCCGCGGCGCGGCCGCCGGTTCCGGGGCGCGCGGCGGCGCGCCGGTGAGATCCCATCCCGGCGTCTCATGGCCGCACGACGCACAGATGAGCGACAGACGCCCCTGCTCGAAGTGCAGCAGGGCGTCGTGACCGTGAAGTCCACACAGGAAGCGCCGCACGTGCTTCGACGCGCGGTCAATCACGTCCATGGCCACGTTCCCCTTTCAGTGTCCGGCTCGCGTCGCGTTTCCCGTCACGCGGTACCGGGCAGCGGCGGCAAGTTCAAGAGCAGTGCCACGGCTGGGCAATCGCAATTCCGGCCGGTTTTCGGGCCTTGCCGTCGCGAGCCTGACTGCGGCTCAGTTTCCACCGTGGGCAACGGGAGGCCGAACAGTGGCAACGGCCGCGTCACATACGGTCGAGCCGGGCCTGCGAAAGGATCAACGTTCGCGGAGGATTGCGCGAACGACAAAGCCGAGGTTGGCCGGCCGCTCGCCCAGACGACGCATGAAGTAGGGAAACCATTCGCGGCCGAATGGCACATAGACACGGACGCGATATCCGGCCGCCACCAGCGACGCCTGGAGATCCCGCCGGATGCCGTAGAGCATCTGGAACTCGAACCGGTCGCGCGCGAGACGCCGCTCGTCCGCATACGCGCGCACGGCTTCGACGATCCGCTCGTCATGCGTGGCGATTGCCGGGTAGGTGCCCTCATCGAGCAGCAGCCGTGCCAGCCGCAGGAACGACCGATCGACGTCGGCCTTGTGGCGAGAGGCGATGGCCGGCGGCTCCTTGTAGGCCCCCTTGACCAGCCGCACGCGCGCGCCGAGCGCATTCATGCGGCGCACGTCCTGTTCGGTGCGGAACAGGTAGGCCTGCAGCGCCACGCCCAGGTTGCGGTACTGCTGCTCCCAGAGCGTCTCGAAGATATCGAGCGTCGTGGCGGTGTACGGCGAGTTCTCGATATCGATGCGGACGAAGAACCCATGGCGCCCGCCAGGCTCCAGGATGCGGCGGAGGTTGTCGATGCAGGTGGCGCGGTCGACGTCGATGCCGAGCTGCGTGAGCTTCAGCGAGACGTTCCGTTCGATGCCGGCGGCGACGATCACGTCCATCAGGCGGACGTACTCGCGGGTGGCCGCCAGGGCTTCGTCGAGCGTCTTGACGCTTTCACCGAGATAGTCGAGCGTCAGCAGCAGCCCCTGCGCCTGGATCTGCTTTGACACGGCGATGGCGTCCTCGATGGTCTCGCCCGCGATGAAGCGGCGGGCGAAGCCCGTTCCGGTGCCCATGCCGTACCGCGAGGCGAGGCGCTTGAGGACGGTGCTGCGGGAGAGCGCGTAGAAGACCGCCTTCGCGCCGCCGTACATCAGTGCGTACGGCGTGACGGCGAGGCGAGCAGATGGTCGAGCGTGTGGGCGTAGTAGCGGAGCACGTTGCGTTCGCGGACGCGGACGCGGCTCCGCTCGACGACGATGATGCCCCGCGCCTCGAGCGGCTCGAGCCCGAGCGCCACCGCCTCGGCGCCGCTCGTGACGCCCAGGTTCGCGCCCTTGGATCGCAGCGTGTCGATGACGGCATCGGCGCGCGCTTCCAGATCGCGCCGGCCGATCGACGGCCGCATCGCGTTGGCGACGACCGCGGTGGGCAGCACCTTGTAGAGGCGTCCGATCGCGTCCATCACGGTATGCGCGAACTCCAGCACGTCGCGGCGCGACGCCGCGTCGATCTCGACGGTGATCGGCTTGCCGAAGGTGACGAATGCCCGCGACCGGTACCCGACCGCATACCGCACCATTTCGGCGAGCTCGCGGCTGAACGGCCGCTGCGTCCGCTTGATGCGCTGACGCGCGAGCACGTGGTCCTCGAGCACGAGGTCGTAGGCGACGGCCGTCGGCAAGACCACGAGATGCGAGTGATCCGCCTGCAGGGCGGCGTGGATGAGACCTGTCTTGGGACTCTTGATCTCCCCGCTGTAGCTCCGGCCGCCCTCCGGATAGAAGAACAGGTCGTGCTTCCGAAGCAGCTCGGCGACGTATGCCTTGAGGGTGATCAGGTACGCAGGGTCCTTCGTATTGCGGCGGATCGGAATCGCGCCCGTCACGTGCCGGTGGAGCAGCCCGAGCGGCCCACCGAACAGGTTGATCCCTGCGGCGATGATCGGCGGACGGACGCCGTTCTCGTCGAGCACCAGCAGTTCGACCAGATAGTCGGTGTGGCTCTTGTGGTTCGACGCGTACACGACCCGCCCCGCGCGCGTCGCCGCACGCGCCGCCTCGAGATGCTCGGCCACGCGCTCGATCTTGCGGAGGATGGGGTAGAGGGGATGCTTGAGCGCCCGGTAGATCGGGTAGCGCTGCGTCGTCCGCAGCTCTTCGAGGTAGCCCTGGATGCGCTCGCGGGCCGCGCGGCCGCTCTCGCCGTGCCTGCCCTCGAGGTAGCGCGTCACCTCGTCGCGGGCGAGCACGGCCTCGGTGATCTCGTCGATCATCGGCACAGGGGAATATATCAGAGCTGCCGCACGATCGCGTCGGCGAACTCCGTGGTGGTTGCGGTGCCGCCGAGGTCGCGCGTGCGGACGCGGCCCTCGGCGAGTACGGTCTCCAGCGCGCGCGCCACGCGGTCGGCGATCGCCGCCTCGCCGATGTGGCGGAGCATCAGCACCGCCGAGAGCAGCAGCGCGGTCGGGTTGGCGAGATTGCGCCCTGCAATGTCCGGCGCGCTGCCATGCACCGCTTCGAAGACCCCGATATCGGCGCCGAGGTTCGCGCCGGGGACCACGCCGAGGCCGCCGACGAGACCCGCGCACAGGTCCGAGATGATGTCGCCGTACAGGTTTGGCAGCAGGAGCACGTCGAATCGCGTCGGGTCCATCACGAGGTGCATGCAGGCGGCGTCGACGATCCGATCGTCGGTCGTGATATCCGAATAGTCGGCGGCCACCTTGCGGACGCTCTCGAGGAACAGGCCGTCGCCCATCTTCATGATGTTCGCCTTGTGCACGGCGGTGACCCGGCGGCGGCCGTGCGCGCGTGCGTAGTCGAACGCAAACCGCGCGATGCGCATCGAGGCGGCCTCGGTGATGATCTTCAGGCTCTCCACGACCCCCGGCACCACCTCGTGCTCGAGGCCGGCATACAGGTCCTCGGTGTTCTCGCGCACGATGACCAGGTCGACGCGCTCGTAGCGCGACGGGGCGCCGGGCAGGCTGCGGACCGGCCGCAGGTTGGCGTAGAGGTCCAGCGCCTTTCGGAGCCCGACGTTGACGCTGGTGAACCCACCGCCGACCGGCGTCGTGACCGGGCCCTTCAGCGCGACGCGGTTGCGGCGGATCGACTCGAGCAGTTCGTCGGGGAGCGTGACGCCGCGCTGCTCCAGCGCAACGGTGCCCGCCACGTGCGCCTCCCACCGCGCCTGCAGCCCGGCGCGCTCGAGCACGCTGACGACGGCGGTGGTCACCTCCGGCCCGATGCCGTCGCCAGGGATGAGCGTGATGGTGTGTGTCAGCGCTCCCTCGCTTCCCAGTAGAGCAGGACGAGTGCCCCGGCCATGGCGGCCAGCATCAGGCGCGTGGAGCGCTGGTGTAGCTCGTCGAAACGGACGCGCCGTGCATCGGACGCCGGAAGCTGCGAGACCGCTCTGCCGGCGTCCTGCTGGAGCGCGTCCATCCGGGGGAGCACGACAAGGCCGGAATACAAGGCCGTCGCCAGCATGGCCGCCGCAATGCCGGCGCGCGCGGCAAACGCGGCGGGACGCGGACCAAGCAGCCGCATGGCCGCCAGGGTGAGGAGCAGCAGCGCGCCGGCGCCGTACTCCAAGTAATGAAAGCGGGCGACTGTCCGCCCGAACACGTCGCCTGCGAGCGCGCGCCCGCCCGCCGGCTCGAGCGCCTGCAATACCTCGAACGTCGTCGGTGCGACGAGCGCGCCCAGCACGACCATGCCGCCCAGCCAGATGACCAGGGCCAGGACGTACACGTACCGCAGCGCGAGCATCTGGGCATTATAATTTCGGTCGACGCCCTGCACTCAGAACCAGCCAAGGGCTCGCCGTCGATATCGCGATGCATGGGAAGCCTCGCCCTTGGCTGGTTGGCAGTATTTGCTTGGCGCTCGGCGCGCCTAGGACCGCTATGCGGACCAGCAACGAGTACACATCAAGATTCGCGCTTGGGGCCGCATAGCGGTCCAAACCCGGAGGACATTCCTTGTCGGTGCAGATACCTGTGCGCGTGCCGGCGCTCATGAACATCGCCACACGCCTGCGCATCGAATCGGTGCGCGCCATTGCGGAAGCGGGGAGCGGCCATCCGAGCACGTGCTGCTCGGCGGCGGAGCTCGTCGCGGCGCTCTTCTTCGCCGAGATGCGGTACGACCCGGCGGATCCGCAGCACCCCGACAACGACCGATTCGTGCTGTCGAAGGGGCACGCCGCGCCGATTCTCTACGCGGCGTGGGCGGAAGCCGGCTTTCTCGAGCGGAGCCATCTGACGACGCTTCGCCGGCTCGAGTCCGATCTGGAAGGGCACCCGACGCCGCGGTTGCCGTTCGTCGACGTGGCGACCGGGTCGCTCGGTCAGGGGCTCGCGGCCGGCGTCGGCGTTGCGCTGAACGCGAGGCGCATTGGATCCGAGCATCGCACCTACGTCCTGTTGGGCGACGGCGAGTCGGCAGAGGGCGCCGTCTGGGAGGCCGCCAACGTCGCCGCGCACGAGAAGCTCGACTCACTCTGCGGCATCACCGACGTGAACGCGCTCGGCCAGAGCGCGCCCACGCAGTGGCAGCACGATCTCGATGCGCTGGCGGCGCGCTGGCGCGCGTTCGGCTGGCACGCGATCAGCGTCGACGGACACGACCTGCCCGACATCCTCGATGCATTCGAGCAGGCGCGGCAGACCCGCGGCCGGCCGACGATGGTCCTCACGCGGACGATTAAGGGCAAAGGCGTGTCCTTCATGGAGGGACTGGGCGGCTGGCATGGCAAGCCGCTCAAGAAGGGCGAGGAGCTGAACCGCGCGCTCGCCGAGCTCGAGGCGCAGTTCGTCCCGGAAGACGGTCCGGCCCTGCGTCCGCCGGCGCCGCCGGCCGTCCGCCGGCCTGCCCCGCGGCAGGGGAGCGTCGGCCCATCGGCCTATAAGCGCGGCGACACCGTTGCGACGCGCGAGGCCTACGGCGCCGCGCTGGCCCGTCTCGCTGCGAGCGATGACCGCATTGTCGTCCTCGACGCCGACGTGAAGAACTCCACCTTCAGCGAGAAA
Source organism: Acidobacteriota bacterium (assembly GCA_016184455.1). Taxonomy (GTDB): domain Bacteria; phylum Acidobacteriota; class Vicinamibacteria; order Vicinamibacterales; family UBA2999; genus MELF01. Next base: position 10,190 of record JACPCS010000059.1, on the reverse strand, counting down.
GTCGAGAAGGCGCGGCCGGACCGCTTCTACCAGATGTTCATCGCCGAGCAGGCGATGATCGGCGCGGCTATGGGGTTCGCCAGCCGCGGCGCGATTCCGTTCCCCTCGACCTTTGCCGCGTTTCTCACGCGTGCGTACGACTTCATCCGGATGGCGGCGATCAGCAATCTGAACATCAAGATCGCCGGGTCGCACGCGGGTGTGTCGATTGGCGAGGACGGGCCGTCGCAAATGGCGCTCGAGGATCTCGCGATGATGCGGGCGCAGCCGAACGTGGCGGTGCTGTACCCGTGTGACGGCGTCAGCACCGAGCGGCTCGTCGAGCGGATGGCCTACTACCGGGGCCCGGCCTACATGCGGACGACGCGCCCGAAGACGCCGGTGATCTACGCGCCCGAGGAGACGTTCGAGATTGGCGGCCTGAAAGTGCTTCGCGAAAGTGGCGCCGACGTGGCGACCGTCATCGGGGCTGGCGTCACCGTCGTCGAGGCGCTCAAGGCGCACGACGAGCTGAAGAAGGACGGCATCAGCATCCGGGTGATCGATCTCTACTCCGTGCAGCCGGTCGACGCGGGCACGCTCCTTCGCTGCGCACGCGAGACCGGGGGACGCCTCATGACGGTCGAAGACCACTACGCGGCGGGCGGGATCGGCGATGCGGTCGCGTCGGCGGTTGCCGCGGAGGGATTCACCGTCCGCCGGCTGGCCGTACGCGAAATCCCGCGGAGCGGGACGCCGGAGCAGCTGCTGGATCGCTACGGCATCTCCGCGCGTCACATCGTCGCGGCGGTACGGGCATGATGGTGCGAGGGTGCGAGGATGCGACGGTGCGTCCGAGGGCGCGATGTGCGAGGTGCGCGCGAGGTCAGGTACGCGGAGCGTGCGACTGGCGATCCTTGCGCCGGGCCAGCCAATCGAGTAGCGCGACGATTCCGACGACCACGACAATGATGCCCGGGAGTATCATGACTTCGATCATCGTTCTCCTCCCGCCATCAGCAACGTAAAGCCGGCCAGCGCGATCCACACGGTCAGCCCTGAGATGATCAGTCCCATCGAGAGCGGGTTGTCACCCACGAGTGGGCCCAGGACCAGAACACCCACAACGATATTCGCCAGATCGGGCAGCTTTTCCACGACCACCGCCCGCTGCCTGTGCGTCAATCGTAACATCGTCGCCTCCCACCGCCGCCGAGCGGAAAGCCAGAGACGTGCCGTGAAGGTTCCTCAGGGAAACGTTGTGGTCAGCGCCCGGCGGCGGCAATGTCTGCAGCGCGGATCGCCTGCCCATGCGGCAAAAACGTCGTACCTTTCGCGACGGCCGCAGACAGCGCGTCCACGGTCAGCGGACACAGGTGTGTGCCGCGGCCCTCGTGGAGAATCCCGAGCACGCGGTCGAGCGGCATGGCGTCGCGGTAGGGCCGCGCGGCCGAGAGCGCGTCGAAGATATCCGCCGCGGCCAGAATCCGCGCGGTCTGGGAGAGCGCTTCGCCGGGGACGCCGCGGTGGTACCCGCGTCCGTCGATCCGTTCGTGATGGCTGCTTGCGTCGTAGGCGAATTCCGAAAACACCGGCACGCGCGCGAGGATCTCGTACGTGAAGTGCGGATGCGTCCGCACGACCGTCCACTCGTCCTCGTCGAGCTTCCCCGGCTTGTCGAGAATCCGGTTTGGCACTGAGAGCTTGCCGATGTCGTGAAGCAGCGCGGCGCGGCGCAGCCGCACGCGCGCGGCGTCGGAGAGCGCCATCTCGGCCGCAATCGCCTCGGCGATCGCGGCGACCCGATCGGAGTGCTGATAGGTGAACGCCGACTTGGCGTCGACGACGAGCGCGAGCACCCCGAACCGGCGCAGCCGTTCGACCAGCGTCCCGTCCGGTTCGGTGTACTCGAGCGCGTAGGCGATCTTCTCGCGCCACTTGCGCCAGTCGCGCTCCCACAACCCGCGCTTGGCATCCTGATCGTTGCCGCCGAACAGCTGGCTGACGCGAGCCGCGTTGCTCGAGCAGCCGGCGTCCTTCATCAGCAGCGCGTAGAAGAGATCCGACCGCTCGTCGGCCGGGAGCCGCAGCTCCTCGGCGAGCCGCATGCCGATCAGGCAGCTGCGCGCGGCGTGCCCCTGCGGCTGGCCCTCCGTGAGGTCGAGCGCGTAAGACATCGCCGAGAGGACATCGGAAAGCTTGACGCTGCTCACGGCCGGGGGAAGTGCGGTGACTCCATCACGCGGCGCGCCTGGGCCAGGTGCCGGCGCTCGTGCGCGCTCATCAGGGCGAAGCTCGATCCGAGCGGGATGCGCAGCCACCGCGCGACCGGGGACGAGACGCGGGCGCGCGCCAGATCGAGGCCGTTGGCCTGCCGGAGCCGATCGATGTACTGCACCTGGTACGCGCGAAACGCCGCCAGCACCTCCTGCCGCGTCCGTCCCGGCGCCGGCAGAAAGGGGCGCGGCGCCTTCAGGCGAATGCGCACCCGGGGTTCGACGAGGTACACGGACAGGCGGCCAATCCAGTTGTAGGTGTACGGGCCGGCGCCGTAGAGGCCGCGGCGAATCGCGTCTGCGATCCCCTCGTCCATGACGGGCAGGTAGCTCCGCGCGGTAGCGTTCAGATGATCGAGGCGGCGTCGTCGAGCGGCGCGGCGAGGGCACACGCTTCGGCGGACAGCTGCTCGAACTGCACGCGGAAGTCGTCGATCTCGGGTGCGAGCGCCAGCGGACCTGCGTGCACCATTGGTACGATCTTACGCTGCGCGCCGCGCGTTCACACGATTGCGCAGACGGACCGCGTCGCGCGGCGCGTGCCCCCCACGTCGTTGTTGAAGTACGCGAACACGTCGAGCCCAGTTGCCGCGCGATCGCGGAGCCACCGGCCCCACTCGTCGAGCCGAGCGTCATCGTACACGCCGCCGTAGCGCGACTCGCCGAAGTGGAAACGCTCCGCCGGATAGAAGGTCCCCCGCCAGTGGCGGTACTGCCAGCCGGAGCAGGCAATCCGGACCTCGGCCGACCTGTGCGCGGGCGCTCGTATCGCCGAGGTGAATAAATCCATATCCAAGTGCTATTTACAGCGGGCTTGCACGTCCGGTAGAATCAACAGGCGCACCTGGTGGGCCGCTGGGGCCCTCTGAGTGCCTTCCCCACAAAATCGGGCCGGTTCTGCCCCCCGGGTTTCCCGGTGTGGTCGGCTCTACCGCGACCGTAACGGAGAGACCCGCGTGCGCAAAGGCAAGTTCCCGCGTTCGCGCCTGATCTGGACAGGCGCCATCCTCATCACCCTCGTGCTCCTCGTGGCCGTGTTCGTCGGCCTGCGCTCGCGCGCCGCCGACGGTCCGGTGACCGTCGCGTTTTCGGAGTTCCTCGCCGACGTGCAGGCGGGGCGCGTGGCTGCCGTGACGGTCACGGTGGAGCGGCTGCTCATCGAGAAGCGTGATGGGGCGCGGGTCGAGACCGTGGCGCCGCAGGGCTACGTCGCCGCCAATCCGACCTTCGTGACCAGCCTGGCCGAGCGCGGCATCCGCCTCGACGTGGTCCGTCCCGATTCGTCCAACGCCGGCAGCTACGGCGCCATCGCCTTCGGCTTCCTCTTCCTCGCGGTCGCGGGTCTCGTGCTCTTTCGGATGATGACGGGCCGCGTGCCGACGCTCGAGCGGACGCGCACGGTGGATCTGGAGCAGGTGCCGGTGACGTTTGCCGACGTCGCGGGCGTCGACGAGGCGAAGGACGAGGTGCGTGAGATCGTGGAGTTCCTCAAAGAGCCCGATCGGTTTGCCACCATCGGCGGCCGCATCCCGCGCGGCATCCTGCTCGTCGGGCCGCCGGGCACCGGCAAGACGCTGCTCGCACGCTCGATGGCGGGTGAGGCGGGCGTGCCGTTCATCTCCTCGAGCGGCTCCGACTTCGTCGAGATGTACGCGGGCGTCGGCGCCGCGCGCGTCCGACGGCTGTTCCGCGACGCCCGGCGCCACACGTCGTGCATTGTCTTCATCGACGAGCTGGACGCCGTCGGCCGCAATCGCGGCGGCAGCTCGCTCAGCCACGAAGAGCGCGAGCAGACGCTCAACCAGCTGCTCGTCGAGATGGACGGCTTCACCCAGTCGGAGAGCATCATCGTCGTCGCGGCGACGAACCGGCCCGACATTCTCGATCCGGCGCTGCTCCGGCCGGGCCGCTTCGACCGCCAGGTGGTCGTCGGCACTCCTGACATCCGCGGGCGCGAGCAGATTCTGCAGGTGCACGCGCGGAAGGTGGCGCTCGGGCCCGATGTCGACATGCGCTCGATCGCGCGCGGGACGCCCGGGTTCTCCGGCGCCGATCTCGCCAATCTTGTGAACGAGGCGGCGCTCATTGCGGCGCGTGCGGGGCGCGCCGCCGTCAGCGCGAGCGACCTCGACGCGGCACGCGACAAGGTGCTCATGGGCGTGGAGCGCAAGTCGGTGGCGATGAGCGCGCAGGAGCGGATCACCTGCGCCTACCACGAGGCGGGGCACGCGGTCGTCGCGGCCGTGCTGCCGGAGGCCGATCCGCTGCACAAGGTGACGATCATCCCGCGCGGCCGCGCGCTCGGGGTGACGATGCAGCTGCCCGAGGTGGATCGGTACACGCACTCGCGCACGTACATCGAGTCGCAGATCGCGATCCTGATGGGCGGCCGCGTGGCCGAGGAGCTCTTCCTGCGGCAGGCGACGAGCGGCGCATCGAACGACATCGAGCGCGCGACCGACCTCGCGCGGAAGATGGTGTGCGAGCTCGGGATGTCCCCCCTCGGTCCGCTGCACTTCAGACGCCCGTCGAGCGCGTGGGAAGGTGACGGCCGCGCCGCGGGCTTCAGCGAGGAGACCGCGCGCCGTGTGGACGACGAGATCCGGGCGATCGTGATGCGCGGGTACGAGACCGCGCGTCAGGCGATCGATCAGCGCCGGCCGGCCGTCGAGGCGCTCGCGAAAGAGCTGCTCGAGTTCGAGTCGGTCGACGCCAGCCGCCTGAAAGAGATCCTCGCCGCCCCTACGGCCTGATCGCTTCGGTCACCGGCGATTCCGGCCGGACCGGCGGCGGGGCAGCGGTGTACCGCGCGTGCGCGAGCGACGCCTGGAAGAGCGCCGTCTGCGACGCCAGGAACTGCAGCTTCAGCACCAGCCGCGCGAGCAGATACAGCTGGGCGCCCGCAAAGGCGCCCCACATCATCCACCCCGCATCGCCCGCACCAGGCGCACCGAGCGCCCAGATGCCAACGACCACCAGGAACGCGAGCGCGTTGAGCAGGTAGAGCCCGACGACGCGGTCTGGATGCCGCGCGATGAACGTGAGCGCGGCGCGGAGCGCTCCGAGGGCGCTGCGGCGGTCTTCGACCACGAGCCGGATCTTCGCGTAATCGAACGTCAGGTTCACCCCGACGAGCACCGCCCCGAACAGCACGTACACCACCACGCGCCACACAAACGCCGTGCGCTCCACGTCGAGGTCGCGCGTGAGCCAGCCGTACGCATCGTCGAGGAGCCACCGGTGGATATAGGCGAAGAGCAGCCAGTACACGAGCGCCGCCGTGAGCCCCAGGCGCAGCAGGCGCCAGAAGCAGGCGCCGGCGGCGCCAAAGAAGCCATACGCGCGCGTCGGGCGCTGGCGGGCGTAGCGGTCGAGAATGCCGCCGGCCAGAAATGTCCAGACGAGCAGGTAGACGCCGACCAGCACGGCAATGGGCAGGATTTCACCGCGCGCGTCGAGAATGCCGCTCAGATGCCCGAGCGTCGAAGCGAATCCGATCACAGCCGGCGTAAATGTCGCTCCGATGCCCGACGCTTGCGACAGAAACTCCTGCCACCAGTCGAAATCGACCCCGTCGGCCGCCGCGTGTGCCGCGAGACTGCGGCCGAGGTGGCCCTGCAGCGCACCGCGCAACACCAGCGCGAACGGAACAGCGGTTGCCAGCGTCAGCACGAATGTGCCCGCGAGGATCGCTGGCGCTGCGAGCACGCGCCGCAGGCCGTCCCACCAGCTCGAAATGATCATGTGAAGAACGCGTACGTAAGGAGGAGCTCCTGCAGCCAGACGAGCCACTTCAGGCTCCATTTCAGGCTCGCCGCGGCCGCGCGGGGCGAGAGCGTGGCGCTGTTGTTCGTGTAGTTGACGTCGAGCAGGAGCACGCGTCCGGGATCGACCTCGACCGACCGCGCCTCTGACGGACGTTCGTACGTGTAGATCACGCGCCGATCGCGGCCGTCCCACCGCTCGGACATCCGCTGGCCGTCCCGGAACGTTGTCACGACGTCGACCGGGAAGATCGCCTCGCCAAGCCGCTGCACGACGACCGTCGTGCGGTATCCGTCTTCGTACGTCGCGTCCGGCTTTCCTGGCCCGAGCGCAGTCGAGGGCAGCCGGACCCGTGTACTCGTGAAGCTCTGGATTCCGTAATCGAACACTGTGGAGTTGCGGTACACCTGGTCGAAGAACCACGTCTCGTCGCGGCCGGCCGCGTCATTGACGGCCGCGAAGAAATCCGCCGGCTGCGGATGGCGGAACTTCCACCGATCGAAATACGTCGACATCGCTCGCTGCAGCACCGGCCATCCGAGTTGCCGCTCGAGCGTGTGCAGCCAGAGCGCGGTCTTGTTGTAGGTGATGTAGGTGGCCGTCGCCGGCCAGTACCGGAACGTCGGCGTCGACGGCGCGTCCGCTTCCGCGTTGTCGCGATAGCCGGGCAGCCGGTTGCCGTCCGTTGCGCGGGCGAGCTGAATGTCGGGGATCGTCCATGGAATGAATCCGCCGAAGAACCGCAACACCACCTGGTTCGGAAGGCGCGCGGCTTCCGTCACGCGCGCCTCCGAGAACGTATTGAGCCCCTCGTCCAGCCACGCGTGCGCCGTACCAGAACTGGTGTCCTGCCTCGTGCACCGTGACGCGGCCGGGCTGCGGGCCGCGCGCGGGGACAATCCATCTGGTTCCTGCCGTGAAGAGCGTCGGGTACTCCATGCCGCCGCTGCCGCTCTGAAAAGCGGGATCGACGATGGTGACGTGGTTGTAGGGATAGGGGCCGAACCACTCGCCGTAGTAGCGGAGCGCGGCCGCCGTGGCGCTGAAGTGCCGCTCCTCCTGCCCCCGGTGCTCGGGCTGCAGCAACAGCCGCATCTCCACGGCCGGCAGGCTCGCGTGAGTGAACGTCTGCCGCACCTCGACGAAATCGGGGCTCGTGGTCCAGGCAAAGTCATGGACGTCCTCGGCACGGTAGCGATGCCGCGTCCCTCCGCCCTCCACATCAGTCCGTTCGACCTGGCGCCCCGACGCGCCGATCACGAACCCCTGCGGCACCTCGATGCGCACGTCGTAGACGCCGTAGTCGGCATAGAACTCCGTCGCGGCGTGGAACTGATGCGTATTCCATCCGGCGTCCTCGAGGACGCCGAGCTTCGGAAACCAGTGTGCGATGAAGTAGTAGTTGCCCACGTACCCGGTCCGGGCGAACGGACGCGGGATCTTCGCCGTCCACTCGACCTCGATCTCGACAGTCTCATTCGGCTGCACCGCCACGGGCAGCGGCGCCGCCATGACCGTTCGATCCGCCGCATTCCCATCGTCCGGGGCGATGAACCGCGTCGCTCCCGTGAGATCACTCCAGTCGCCGTCTGCGGCACCTGCTTCACCGACCCGTGCGGCACGTGCGCCGCTCCGCACGCGCAGGCGGGTGACGTCGATCGAGCCCCACGCGTCGGCGCGCGGCCTCGTGAAGGTACCGGCGAGCCGGCGTTCCCGCAGCCAGGTGGATTCCTGGTCGCGCCAGGCGTTCCAGTACAGGTGAAACTGCAGCTCGGCGGTGGGGTTGGCGCTGATGTTCCGCCAGCGGATCGTCTCGCGTCCGGTCAGCCGCCGCGCGGCGTGGTCGAGTGTGACGTCGATGTCGTAGTTCGCGTTGCGTGGCGAGCGTGCGCCGGGCACGGGCTGATCCGATTGCTGCACCTGCAGTGCTTCTACATCGATGAGACAGAGAAGGAACGCAAGCGACACGAGCGCAGTCCGGCGGAAGCTGGACATGCGCGCATTCTATAATCGCTGGCTTGTATGGCAATTCGCGTCATGCTCGTCGGGCTCGGGCCGATCGGCGCGGCCGTTGGGCGCCAGCTCACCACCCGATCGGGGTTTCGGATCGTCGGCGGCGTCGATATCGATCCGGCGAAGGTGGGGCGCGACGTCGGTGACGTGCTCGAGCTCGGGCGGCGGCTCCGCGTGACGGTTGCCGATCGCATCGGAAAGACGATCAAAGCGACCAAACCCGATGTGGCCGTTCTGTGCACCGGATCCACGCTCAAAGCGGTGCTCCCGCAGTTCGAGGAAGTGCTGACCGGGCGCGTGCCGATCGTCACGACGACCGAGGAGGCCGCCTATGCGACGGCCCAGAACCGCCGCCTCGCACGACGCCTCGACGCGGCGGCCCGGAAGGCCAAGGTTGCCGTGCTCGGCACGGGCGTCAATCCGGGGTTTCTGATGGACGCGTTCCCGATTGCGCTGACGGCGCTCTGCGAGCGCGTCGACCGCATCGAGGTGCACCGCGTGCAGGACGCGCGCATCCGGCGGCTGCCGTTCCAGCAGAAGATCGGCGCGGGGCTCACGACGGAGCAGTTCAAGCACGGGCTCGAGCGCGGCACGCTGCGGCACGTCGGCTTTGCCGAATCGATACGGATGATTGCGGATGCCGTCGGCTGGAAGCTCGATCGGACCACCGATGACGTGCAGCCAAAGCTGGCGACAGAGGCCGTGGAGAGCGACCTGCTGGCCGTCGACCCCGGCTACGTCTCCGGCATCGTACAGGACGGCGTCGGGTACGCGGACGGCGAGCCGCGCATCCAGCTGCATCTCGAGGCGTACCTCGGCGCGCCCGAGTCGTACGATTCGGTGCTCATCGAGGGCTCGCCGCGCATCTACTCCAAGATCGACGGCGGCGTGCACGGCGACATCGCGACCGCGTCGATGGTCGTGAACTCGATTCCCGCGGTACTCGCCGCCCCGCCGGGCCTGCGCACGATGCGCGACGTGCGGCTCCCGTCCTTCTACGCCGGGCGCTGAGCAGCATTCATCGGGCGATGCGGGTACGCCGGCTGAGCTCTGTCGGCCGTCGCGGCCGAGGCGGCGCGCGCCGCCGCGCGGCCATCGCCTGTATCAGCTCCGCGCGGACGGAGGCCAGCCGGTGCTGCGCGTCATCGAGCATGGAGAGCAGGGCAGCCAACTGCTTCGGGGAGAGAGTTGCGTTGGCCATATGCGGAAAGAACGTAAGCAAACCGTTCTCCCGCGGCTGACGGCAGCTCGTCAAAACCGCGCCAGGTAGGACGCCTTGAAGAAGAACGCCCGCGCGCGTGCCGCGTACGGGTCGCCTGGCGCCGCTTCGAGGATCGAGCCGTAGCCCGCGTGGACCACCGTGCCCGGCACGAGCTCGTAGGAGGCGAGCGTATCCCCGAGGACGCATCGCCGCGAGGTGTCGAGCTGCGCGATGAGCCGCAGGAAGAACTGGCTGAAATCCGGATTGACGGTGGCATCGAGCGTGACGGCCGAGGTGATGCCGTACTTCACGCTGGCGCCGGCGTCGCCCTTGCGGTCGGGCACGCGCCACGCGCCTCGCTCGTCGCGGCTTTGCGTGCGCGAGACGGTGACGTTCGGGATCACCTCGAGGAGCAGCGGCTGCCGCAGCTCCTCGAACACGACCGGCACGTGCGCCTCGAACACCCATGTGCCCGGCGGCATCTCCGGCCACGACCAGGAGACGCCGAGCCGGCTGACTCGGCGGAAGAAGAGGAGCCCCATCCGCACGTCGGGACCGCTCTTGAAGCGGATGCTTTCGAGCGGCAGCCGGATCTCGACCACGTAGCCGTCGTCGGCTACGCGTCCAGCGCTCTCCCACACCCAGTCGGCCGCGAAGTCTTCGCCGCCGGCGACGCTGTTGAGCGCGTCCATCTGGACGCCGCTCGGATTGACGAACATGTGATAGGCGATCTGCCCCGCGCGGCTCGAGTCGAGGCTGAGCGCGATCCAGTCGTCGTCGAAGACGGCGTCGCGGCGGCTGACGGTCGTGCGGATGCCGCTCGCCTCGGTGTCGCGGCAGCGGAACGCGAAGTAGATCGCGCCCTCGTCGTAGCCGATCCAGACGTCGGTCTGCTGCCGGGCGTGTTCGCCGCGCAGGCGGCCCTCGGTCCTGACACTGCTTCGGCCGATCCTAGC
>JACPCS010000037.1 GCA_016184455.1 Acidobacteriota bacterium | reverse complement strand
CGATCGCCAGGCGATCGCGCGGCACGCTCTGACGATCGAGGCCGTCCAGGACGTCATCCAGTCGGCGATCGGCGGGCAGAACGTCACGCGCACGATCGAGGGGCGCGAGCGCTATCCGGTCAACGTCCGCTACAACCGCGACTTCCGTCAGGACATTCCGGGCCTCGAGCGGGTGCTCGTGAAGACGCCGATGGGCGCGCAGGTGCCGTTGGGCCAGCTCGCGGAGATTACGCTGACGCCCGGCCCCGCGATGATCCGCGACGAAGACGGCCAGCTGGCCGGCTACGTGTACGTCGATACCGCGTCGCGCGATATCGGGGGGTACGTCGATCGGGCGCGGCAGGCGATCAACGCACGCGTGACGCTGCCGTCAGGCTACACGCTGCTCTGGACCGGTCAATACGAGTTTCAGGTGCGCGCGCGCGAGCGGCTGCAGATCCTCATTCCGATCGTCTTCTTCATCATCTTCGTGCTGCTCTACATGACGTTCCACTCCGTCTCGGAGGCGACGATCGTCATGCTCTCGGTCGTCTACGCGATGACGGGCGGCGTCATCCTGCAGTGGCTGCTCGGCTACAACTTCTCGGTCGCCGTGTGGGTCGGCTACATCGCGCTCTACGGTGTTGCGGTCCAGACCGGCGTCGTGATGGTGGTCTATCTCCACGAGGCGCTCGACAAGCGACTTCGCCGCGGCGGCGAGATCACGAAGCAGGACATCTGGGACGCGACGGTGGCGGGGTCGGTGCTTCGGCTGCGTCCGAAGCTGATGACGGTGAGCGTCGTGATGGCAGGGCTGCTGCCGATCATGTGGAGCACGGGGGTGGGCTCCGACGTCATGAAGCCGATTGCGGCGCCGATCATCGGCGGGATGGTCACGTCGACGATCCACGTGCTGATCATCACGCCGGTGATCTTCTACATCATGAAGGTCCGCGCGTGGCGCAAAGGCCGGTTGCAGGTGTCGGGAATGACGCGGTAGGGGAGGACGTCACATCTCGACCTGAACCCCGAGTTCGACGACGCGCTCCGGCGGCAGGCGGAAGAAGGCGGTGGCCCTGACCGCGTTACGGGCCATCAGCACGAACAGCTTCTCACGCCAGATCGCCATTCCCTCTTTCCGCGTGACGATGATCGTCTCGCGGCCGAGGAAGTACGTCAGGTCCTCCGTATCGATCTCGAGCCCGTGCGTTCGCGCCTGTTCCAGCGCGTCCGGCACGTTCGGATCTTCCATGAAGCCGTACTGCAGGCGCACGTTGAACATGTCATGGCCGAGCGGCTGGATCGAGATGCGGTCGTCGGCCGGGACGTGCGGGACCTGCGCGGTGGCGACGGTGAGCACGATCACGTGCTCATGCAGCACTTTGTTGTAGCGGAGATTGTGCGCGAGCGCCGGAGGGGTGCCTGTCGGTTGCGCGGTCATGAAGACTGCCGTGCCCGGCACGCGCACGGGTTGGGCCGCTTCCACCGTGGCGATGAACTGCTCGAGCGGCACGGCTCGCGCGGTCAGCCGCTCCGCCACGAGCCGCCGGCCCGTTTTCCACGTCGTCATCATCGTGAACAGGAGGAACGCCACCGCCAGCGTCACCCAGCCGCCTTGCAGAAGCTTCAAAGCGTTGGCGCCCAGGAAGGCGAGATCGATCGCCAGGAAGAGCGCGACAACCGCAATGGCTGCGGGCTTGCGCCACCGCCAGCGCTCCGTGATCACGACGTACAGCAGCATCACCGTGATCACCATCGTCAGCGTGACGGCGATGCCATATGCCGACGCAACCGCGCCCGAGGAACCGAAGCCGACGACGATCAGCACCGTCGCGAACATGAGCGCCCAGTTCACCTGGGGCACGTAGATCTGGCCGATCTCGCGCGCGGAGGTGTGCTCCACGTCGAGCCGCGGCATCAGCCCGAGCTGGATCGCCTGTCGCGAAATCGAGAAGGAGCCTGAGATCAAGGCCTGCGACGCGATGATCGCCGCCGCGGTCGCGATACCGACCAGCGGCAGGAGCGCCCACGCCGGTGCGAGTTGGAAGAACGGCGCCTCGGCGCGGGGATTGATCAGCAGCAGCGCGCCCTGGCCGAGGTAGTTCAGCACGAGCGCGGGCAGCACCAGCGCGAACCACGCGAGGCGGATCGGGTTCTTGCCGAAGTGGCCCATGTCCGCGTACAAGGCTTCACCGCCGGTGACCACCAGGAAGACGGCGCCCAGAACGGCGAACCCGGTGAATCCGTTTTCGGCAAAAAACCTCAGCGCGTGACGCGGATCGAACGCGCCCACGACCGCCGGCGCTCGTCCGATCCACATGATGCCGAGTGCGGCGATCGTGACGAACCAGACGATCACGATCGGACCAAAAAGTCCGCCGACACGGTGGGTGCCGAACCTCTGAATCGTGAAGAGCGCCACGAGAATGGTGACCGTGATCGGCACGACGTACGGCCGGAACAGCGGCGTCACGACTTCCAGGCCTTCGATCGCTCCGAGCACGGAGATCGCCGGTGTAATCATCCCGTCGCCGTACAGCAGGGTCGTCCCAAAGATGCCCAGCCCAATCAGGACCGGCCGGCCCATCGCCAGCCGAGACGACGCGCCTCGCGCTCCGCGTCCCGGGATGAGCGCCGTCAACGCGAGAATGCCGCCCTCACCCTGGTTGTCCGCCCGCATCACGATCGTGATGTACTTGACGGAGATCACCAGCACGAGCGCGTAGATGATGAGCGACAGCACGCCGAGCACGTTCTCGGACGTGGGCGGCACGGCGTGCGAGCCGAAGAAGCACTCGCGAATGGCGTACAGCGGGCTGGTGCCGATGTCGCCGTACACGACGCCAAGCGCCGTGAGCGTCAGCGGCAACAACCGGCTGGACCCGTGTGCGTGTGCAGCGGGATGCGGTACAGCGCGAGCGGAGCTGTGTGACACGAAGCCTCCAATCGCCTGCGGGGTTAGCTGGCGGGCTCGAGGTTGGAGTCCTCTACCGCGCGCCGTCGCCTGTCGGGCTCCGGCGTGACGGATGCGCCCCGGTGGGAGCGCCTACAGGCGCCCCGGTGGGTCCCCCGCTTCGCAAGACCCCGGGGTCCCGGCCGCGCGTTCTTTGCGCGGTGGGGTCGGGGTGCGAACTCGGCAACCCCCCATTATGTGGGCAAGCCACTGTGTCGGACGCGCGGATGCGGCTGGTACTTATGAAGTGGCATTCCAGGACCCACGCCCACGTTGGCGGCGTCAGACACACAGCGACGCTGAACGAGGAGGCGAAGGGAGACAGCCAGTGGGGCCAGACCCCGGCGGCGGCTGCAGCCAAGGCCAACAGCCCGAAGCGCGCGACCAGCAACCGGCGGACGATTCGCACGCGCTCGAGTGCGAGGTAGTCCGTCATGATGCCGTTCAGCTCGTCCCGGGACACGGCGGACGCGCGAAAAGACGTGACCTCGTCCATCGGCGCCTCGTCTCACCACGATAGCCGGCGCTCCGATAAGAAAGGCGTAAAGAGTCCGTAAGAAAATCGGACGACAATGGCATCCAAGACCATGACGCGCCGGACTCGCGCCCACGACGTGATGGTGCTCGTCGGCGGGCTGGCCGCGACCGCCGCCATCGTGGCGATCTTTCGCTCGATTCCCGGCATCGTCCCGACCACGGTCGGTCTGGCGCTGTTGCTCGTCGTGCTCGTCACTGCCACGCTCGGGCGGCTTTGGACCTCGTGCGTGGTTGCCGTCGTGGCGACGGCCGCCTTCAACTTCCATTTCTTTCCGCCACTCGGGACGTTCTCGATCGCGGAGCCGCAGAACTGGGTGGCGGTCATCGCGTTTCTCATCGCCGCCGTGATTGCCAGCCAGCTCTCGGCGGCGGCGCAGGCGCGCACTCGCGAGGCCATCGCGCGGCGCAACGAGGTCACCCGGCTGTTCGACTTGACGTGCGACGTGCTGCTCACGACGGAAGCGACGGGTGCCATCGATGCGCTGGCCCGCCACATCGCCCGCCGATTCGAGCTGTCGCGCATTGCCGTCTGTCTTCCGGGCGAGAACGGCTGGCGCCTGCATCAGGGCGGCGGTCAGGAGGTGCGCCTCGACCCGGACCTGTTGAACACGGCGTTGGCAGGCGCTCGTGGCATCACGGAATTCGATGCGCGCCAACGCACCCGCGTCGGCCACATCGGCATGCCTGACGGGGCCGGGATACTGATCCCGCTGCGCCACGGCACCCATGCGATTGGTCTCCTGGCGGTTGATGCGCCGCGAGTGGACCGGGGCACCCTCGACGCCGTCGCCGGTGTGGTGGCCATTGCGATAGAACGGACCGAGCTCCTGACCGAACGCGAAGCGGCGGAGCGGGTGCACCAGCGTGCGGAGCTGGCGGCCACGCTCCTGGCTTCACTCAGCCATGATTTGAAGACACCGTTGACCGCCATCCGTGTGGCGATCGAGAACCTCCGGGGTGAGCTGGAGTCCGACGAGCGCCGTACGCAGGCGAGCGCAGCGATCACCGAACTGGACCGGCTGAACCGGCTGTTCCAGGACATCCTGGACATGGCGCGCATCGATGCGGCCGCCATTCAGGTCGAGCGGCAGTGGGTGACGCCCTCCGACGTGGTCGATGCGGCTGTCGCGCAGGTGCGGCACACGCTCGATGGCCACGCGCTCCGCATCGACGCCGACGGCGACATCACCGTCGAGATCGATCCGCGAGTCGCCTCCGCGGCGCTGTCGCATCTCCTGGAGAATGCGGCGCGGTATTCACCGGCCGGTCGTGAGATCGCGATCGAGGCATGCACGGAGTTGGACGGATTGCGCATCAGCGTGACGGATCACGGACCCGGACTCGATCCGCACGAGCTCGAGCATGTGTTCGAGCGATTCTTCCGCGGGCAGCAGGCACGGCGGCTCGCGCCAGGCACCGGTATGGGATTAGCCATCACACGCGGACTGCTCGATGCGGTGGGCGGCCGCGTCTGGGCCGAGAATGCGGCCGGGGCCGGGGCGCGGTTCACGATCGTCGTCCCGGGGCGTACGCGCGCCGTCACGCCTCAGCAGTAACCCATGCCTCCAAAAGTCCTCATCGTCGACGACGAGCCGAACATCGTGAGCACGCTCGCCCCGCTGCTGCGGACGCGTGGCTATGAGGTGTCAACGGCGATGAGTGGTCGAGCAGCCCTCGAGACCGTCGAGCGCGAGAAGCCAGATTTGATCGTGCTCGACCTCGGCTTGCCAGATGTCGACGGTGTGGAGGTCTGTCGAACCGTTCGTGAAACGATGAACGTGCCGATCGTCGTGCTGTCGGCACGCGGCGCGGAGGGAGACAAGGTGCGGGCGCTGGATCTGGGCGCGGACGACTACGTCACCAAGCCGTTCGGGTCGGAAGAGCTGCTGGCGCGGATTCGCGCGGCCCTGCGCCGCCGAGAGGCGCCGCCTGCGTCGCAGCCGCTCGTGCGCGGTGGGCTCGTCATCGACCGCGAGCGGTTCCGCGTGGTCAGAGACGGTGAGGAGGTGCGGCTCACACCGAAGGAGTTCGAGCTGCTGACGTTCCTCGCGCGGCACCCTGGACGCGTCTTGACACACCAGACGATTCTGAAGGCGATCTGGGGAGCGAATGCCGTCGATCAGCCCGAGCACCTGCGAGTGCTCGTCGGCGCGCTGCGCAAGAAGATCGAGCCGAACCCATCCTCGCCGAAGTACATCCTGACGGAGCCGTGGGTCGGCTACCGATTCGCCGACGTGTAGACCACTGCTCATTGGTTCCCCGTATCGCGGCTCGGTCGCCTTTGACCATACACGCGACGACCGCCATAATGGGTGCAGTGGCGGTGGAGTCCGCCCCAAACCGCCGCGTGGCCTGGACGCGGCCAATGACTCCTACAGCAGTGGACCTGCCGTGGGAGTGCCCTTATCCGCTTCCCGGTATGGCTGCCTCGACCGGGGAGCATGACGCGTCGATACCTCCACCCAATCGGCTCGAGCCACGCGCGGGGTGAGTCGTGACAGAGGTCTGGCTTCGGGCCGCCTTGTGGCTGGGTCTCGCCCTGGCCGCCACCCTCCTCTCCATTCGGCTGCGTGTGGCGACGGCCCTCTCGGAGATCGTCGTTGGCACCGTCGCGCAACTGCTGATCGGCATGACGGTCGGTTCGGGATTGCTCGGCACCGGTGAGGGTTGGATTACGTTCCTTTCGGCGACGGGCGCCGTGCTGCTCACCTTTCTTGCTGGCGCCGAATTGGACCCGGTCGTTCTGCGATCGAAATGGCGGGAGACCGGCGTCATCGGTCTCGTCAGCTTCGCGGCGCCGTTTCTCGGGTGCGCGGCGTTCGCCAGGTTTGCCCTGGGCTGGACGCCGCAAGCGAGCTGGCTTGCGGGTGTCGCGCTGTCGACAACATCTGTCGCCGTCGTCTACGCGGTCATGCTGGAGCTCGGTCTGAACAGCACGGGCTTCGGCAAGGCGGTGCTCGGCGCCTGTTTTGTGACCGATCTCGGCACGGTGATCGCGCTCGGACTGCTGTTTGCACCGTTCACAGCGCGCACAGCCATCTTCGCCGGTGTTACCCTGGTCGTCGTCGCGGTTCTGCCGTGGGCGGCCCCGCGCTTCTTTCGCGCGTATGGCGGCCGGCCGTCGGAGCTCGAAGCAAAGTTTCTGCTGCTGGTGCTGTTCGCACTGGGCGGCCTGGCCGCATGGGCGGAGAGCGAAGCCGTGTTGCCCGCGTACCTGATCGGGATGGTCCTGGCCGGTACGGTCGGCAAAGATCATGCGCTCGTGCGCCGCCTGCGTACGGTGACCTTCGGGCTGCTCACACCGTTCTACTTCATCCGGGCGGGGTCCTTCGTCTCCGTGCCGGCGCTCGTCGCGGCGCCGACGGCCGTCGGCGGCTTGCTCGTCGCCAAACTCCTCACGAAGACCATCGGCCTGTGGCCGGTCACACGGCTGTTCCGCTATCCAAAGACAGAGGCGGCGTATGCGACGCTCCTGATGTCGACGGGGCTGACGTTCGGCAGCATTTCCGCGCTCTTCGGCCTGACCCACCGGATCATCGATCAGGCCCAGTACTCGTATGTGATGGCCGCGGTGATCGGCAGTGCCGTCGTGCCGACGCTCGTGGCGAATGCGTTCTTCGTGCCACGATATCTGCTGCCGAAAGCGCAGACGCCTGCGCTGGCCGGGTCCCTGCCGCAGCCCGTTGCTGCCGGCGACCGGGAGGGATGAGGATGATCCCCACGCATATCCTTGTCGGCCACGACGGTTCCCGCGACGCCGAGACGGCCTTCGGCGACGCGCTGGATCTGGCCGCGCTGGCCCGCGCCCGACTCTCGGTGGTGGCGGTCGCAAGCCCGCCCGAGCCGCCGGCGGAGGTAGAGACCCAGGCAGCGATCGATCTGGCGACCAGTCACTACGAGAGGCTGTTTGAGACGTTGCGCCGCCGAGCCCAGGAGCACCACGTGCCATTGCAGACGTATGTGCTCATCGGTCATCCGGTGGACCAGATTCTGAAAGCCGCAGCTGCCCATGCCGCCGATTTGATCGTCGTCGGACACCGAGGCCGATCCGCCATTCGTGAATGGGTATCGGGCTCCACGTCACGCCGGATCGTCACGCACGCCACCTGTCCCGTGCTCGTCGTGAGGGCCCGATGATGGAATCGCTGACGCCCTACGTGCTGGTTGGCGTGGGCGGGTTTCTGGGCGCGCGGTTCCCGATTGTGCGGTGGATTTGGCTGGTGTAAAGACTCCCTGATGAAGATCGCCGCCGAGCAGGTACTCTGTCGATTCCATCTGTCGAACTTCATTCGTCACGGAATGGAGCCGCTCTACCAATGGATCGTCGAGACGGCGCACCGCGAAGGCCTCCAGGGCGCGACGGTTCTCAAAGGGTTCTACGGCATGCGGCCCGACGGGTCGATTCTCGAGGAGCACGCGTGGTCGATGTCACAGGAGTTGCCCGTCATTGTCGAAGTGGTCGACGAGGCGCCACGAATCGAGCAGCTCCTGATACGCGTGGAGCCGGCGTTTCGCGAAGGCGTGATCACACTCGAACGTGCACACGTCCTGATTTATCGAGGGGAGCCGGTAGCGCCCACGGCCGTCCTCGCGGGCCGCAGGATTGTGGAAACCGCGGCCGAGAGTCTTGCAACGGGAGTGCGCACCATGAAGGTGCCTGAAAACGGCGTACTGCTGCGAATCTTCATCGGCGAGAGCGACCGCGAGCCAGGCCGCGATCGCCCGCTCTTCGAAGCGATCGTTCGTCGAGCGCGCGAGGCCCACCTGGCGGGCGCGACGGTGCTCCGCGGGCCGATGGGCTTCGGCCGGCATTCCCGGATGCACGCCGCGAAGCTCCTCGAACTGTCCACAGACCTGCCTATCGTGATTGAGATCGTCGACGCCGAGGACAAGATCGAAGCATTTCTTCCGACGGTTGACGAGCTCGTGACCGAAGGTCTGGTCACGCTGGAAGCGGTGCGTGTCGTGCGGTACGGGTCGCCCGAAGCCCGCTGATGTCGGTGG
>JACPCS010000058.1 GCA_016184455.1 Acidobacteriota bacterium | reverse complement strand
GCCCGTTACCTGGGCCATGTCGTCGGGCGCGTCTTGGGCCGCGGCCGGAGCGGTTGCGCCGGTCACCGACCATGACACGGCCGCCGCGCAGGCAAGCAGCAGTGTCTTCGCGAAGAGACGCGTACTCATATCCCTGCCGCTGTGTCTGTCCGGCCGCTTGCGCCGTTACACCGGCGTGGGTCCGGGAGTGTGGCGTCCTTCACGTAACGCAGAGCCTGGTAGGGGTGACAGACAAGGTGTGTGCTCGACGACCCACCCTTACGACGCGGTTTGGCGCTCGGGTCGCACCAGGGGATCCATCCCCTGGCGGCGGGCCGGACTGCCGGAAGGCCGCGGCGTCGAATCGCTCGCACCTGGCGCTGGTCCTGGGCGGTGGCGGCGCGCGGGCCGCCTACCAGGTGGGATTCCTGCGGTTTCTCGCGCAACAGTTTCCTGATTTCTCGCCTGACGTCCTGACCGGCGTGTCCGCGGGGGCCATCAACGCGGCCTTTCTCGCCACCCACCCAGGCGATTTTCGCCAGCGGGCCGAGGCGCTCGCGGATCTATGGGCGAACCTCCGCGCCGAACACATCTTCCGCGTCGACCTTCCGTGCCTGGCGCGAAATGTCGCGCGTTGGAGTGTCCGCCTGCTGTCCGGCGGCAGCCGGCACGCGCCCCGCGTGCAGAGCCTCGTTGACACCCATCCGCTACGCGCGCTCCTCGCCCGCGCGCTACACGCCGAGAACGGCGTGCTGGCCGGCGTCGACCGCAACCTGCGCGACGGCGCCCTCAAAGCGGTCGCGCTCACGGCGTCCAGCTATGAAACCGGCCGGTCCGTGACGTGGGTTCGAGGGTGCGAGATCGAGATGTGGGAACGCTCGGATCGCACGAGCATCCCGGGTCCACTCACCGTCGATCAGATCATGGCGTCCGCGGCGTTCCCGTTGATCTTCCCGGCGGTCCAGGTCGATGGCGTGTGGTACGGGGACGGTGGCGTCGGTCTGCGTGCGCCGCTCTCGCCGGCGGTCCATTTGGGCGCCGAGCGGATTCTGGCCATTTCGACCCGCCCCGCCCACGCCGATCAGGAGCCGGTCCCAGCGGCGAACAATGGGTACCCACCGCCGGCGCAGGTCGCCGGAGTGCTCCTGGATGCGATGTTTCTCGATCTCCTGGATGCCGATGCCCAGTACCTGGAACGCATCAACCTTCTCGTCGATGCGCTGCCAGAGCGCAAACGCGCATCGCTGCGGCACATCGACCTTCAGGTGCTGCGACCGTCTCAGGATCTGGAACGTCTCGCCGCCGCGTACGAGCCGCAACTGCCCAGCGCCTTTCGCTTCCTGACCAGGGGCTTGGGGACCCGCGAGGTGCGTTCGAGCAGTGTGCTCAGCCTGCTCATGTTTCAGCACGACTACCTCAATCGGCTGCTCGACCTCGGAGAAGCCGACGCCCGGGCACGGGCGAGCGAGATCGGGGCGCGGCTGCGGGTGGCCTGAAGGGGGAGTGCGTAACGAAGACCCTGGTGAGGATGACAGACAAGGTGAGAAGGTGAGTGTGAAACCCACACGGACTCGGCCGTTCGGCGGAGACGACCTCATCGGGGAGCGCTCGGCGCACAGCATCGGCCACTTGATTCCCCTGGTTGACGAGATCGACCAGGTGATGACTCTGACGTGCCGGTACTGCGGCATGACGACGGGACCACTCGAGGTCACCGAGGACGGAGATGATTACGTCGTGCCCTCTGTGACGGTGTTCCACCTGCTGACTTGTCCGGTCGCGCTCGCCGTACGGAGGCACTAATGATGAGGATCGAGGAGATCATCGCGGCGGTCAGCCGCGAACTGCGGCGATGCGCGGCCGACGTCGACCGGCGGGATGACATTCGCTCGGTCACGATCTCGGTCAAGCTGGTGCCTGGGACGTCGACGCCGCGCGCCGTCATCTGCCACGTCGAAAGCGAGACACGATTGTTGCCTCCCCGCGGCCGATCGTGATAGAAAAATTCCGCACCGGAGGCCACGGTATTCGCCTTCTGTTCGCATAACACATAATCTTGTTGCCACCGGGGCAAGTGTGGAGCCCGGCCTCTCTCGCGCGTTGCGGGAGGAGTCGGGCTCTTGTCTTTGTGACGCACCCATGACGAAAACCGACGAAATCATCGCGGCCGTGACTCAAGAGCTGCGCCGATGCGCGCCAGAGGTCGATCGGCGAGATGACATTCGCTCGGTCACGGTCTCGGTCAAGCTGGTGCCCGGGACGGCGACGGCGCGCGCCGTGATCTGCCAGATCGAGAGCGAGACACGATTCTCGCCTCCGCAGCGCCGATGATGGCAGAGGAGCAGAGAGATGGCTGATACAACGTTCGCGGGGACGGACCTGCCGCGACGCGCCGAGATCGAGATCGACGAACAGGAAGTCAACCGTCGTAAACAGTTCCTCGAGTTTCGGGCGGACGACGCCGAGGCGCTCAAGAGCCTCGAGCCGATCGCCGAGCAGTACGCCGATCCCGTCATCGAAGACCTCTACCGGCACTTCCTGTCCTTTGACGAGACCGGGGGGTTTTTCAGAGATCCAAAGGTTCTGGAGCGCGTGAAGCGGCTGCAGAGGGAGTACTTCGTGCGCCTGACTGAGGGAGACTACGGAGCTGACTACGTCAGGAACCGACTGGGCATCGGCACGGTGCACGAGCGCATCGACCTGGCCCCCAAGTGGTATCTGGGCGCGTACAGCTTCTATCTCCGCGCGGTCGCCACCCGCCTGCTCGAAGCCTTCGGTAAGGAGCCGCAGAAAGCATTCTCGGCCTTCCTGTCGCTGATGAAACTGGTCTTCCTGGACATCGGGCTGGCGGTCGAGACCTACATCGCGGCGCGGGACCGCACGATGCGGAAGCAGCAGGAGGCGATCCGCGAGCTTTCGACACCGGTGCTGCAGATTCGAGACCGGCTGCTGCTCCTGCCCATCATCGGCGTCATCGACACGCACCGCGCGAGACTCATCACTGAGAGCCTCCTGCGCTCGATCCGTGCCAATCGCGCCAGGGTCGTGGTCATGGACGTCACCGGCGTGGCGACCGTCGACTCCAAGGTCGCACAACACATCCTGCAGGCGGTTGCGGCGGCCCGGCTCATGGGAGCGTCCGTGATCGTGACTGGTCTCTCTTCGAACGTGGCTCAGTCGCTCGTCGCGCTCGGCATCGACCTCGGCACGCTCAACACCGCGGGCGACCTCCAGGGTGGCATCGAGGACGCGGAGCGGATCCTTGGCTATCGCGTGGTTCGCGCGGCGGAGACCGGCCGCGGCCCACAACTCGCCGAGAGGAGGTAACCCTGTGTCCGTGCCTGTGCTGAGGCTGGGCGATGTGCTCATCGCCTCCATTCAGGCGGCACTCACCGATCGGGATCTTCTCCAGTTACGCGATGACCTGTCCGACCAGGTAGGTCGCTTCAGAGCCCGTGGGGTGATCGTCGACGTGACGGCGCTCGATGTCCTCGACTCGTCTGCGATCCGTACGGTTCGCGACCTTGCGCACACGACGCGCCTGCGTGGCGCTCGGACGGTCGTGGTGGGGATCCAGCCCGAAGTCGCCTTTGCCATGGTTCAGCTCGGGTTGACGCTCGAGGGCGTCGCGACCGCCCTGGATCTCGACGAGGGGCTGGCGCTCCTCCGTCAGGAAGACGCCTGAGGCCGTCGCCATGCCCGCCGAGGTGCATGTCACCATCCGTGACGAGACGGACATCGTCACCGCCCGTCAGAGAGGCCGCGAACTGGCGGCCATTCACGGTTTCTCGAAAACCGAGCAAACGTTCATCGCGACGGCCATCTCCGAAGTCGCGCGCAACATCGTCGCCTATGCGCGCCGTGGTGAGATCGTGCTCGCCACGAGCCAGGATCAGGGCCGTCCGTGCATCGTCGTTGTCGCACGCGACGAGGGACCCGGCATTCAGGACGTGGAAGTCGCGATGCGGGACGGTTATTCGACCTCGAAGGGCCTGGGAATGGGGCTGGGTGGGGCCAAGCGGTTGATGGACGCGTTTGACCTCATTTCCGCGGTCGGCAAAGGTACGACGGTCACGATGAAGAAGTGCGTCCGATGATCGGGACACCGCATAATGGGCGCCCGCTCATCGAGTGGGGCTCAGCCGGTGTTGCGCTCGAGAAGGAGACGTCCGGGGACGCGTACGTCGTGGCACCGTTTCCAGGCGGGGTGCTCGTGGCAGTCATCGACGGGTTGGGTCACGGCGCGGACGCGGCCGCGGCTGCTCGGGATGCAGCCCGCCTTCTCGAGGCTCACGCCGGCGACGCGGTCACTGATCTCGTCCAGCGATGCCACGAGGGCCTGCGCAAGACTCGCGGGGCCGTCATGAGCCTCGCGTCGTTCAACAGCCGACGTTCGTCGATGACATGGATCGGTGTGGGCAACGTAGAAGGAGTGCTGCTGTTCGCGAACCCGGCGGCGGAACCGCCGCGGGACGCCCTCGCCGGGCGGGCAGGTGTCGTCGGCTACCAGTTGCCGCCGCTGCGCGAAGCCGTGCGCGCAGTTTCACCGGGCGACGTGCTGATCCTGGCGACGGACGGCATCCGACGCGAGTTTACCGCTGGCCTTTCCGCGCAGGACCGCCCGCAGGACATGGCAGAATCGATTGTCGCCCGGTACGCCAAAGAGTCCGACGACGCGCTCGTCCTCGTGGCGCGCTATCTGGGAGTATGACCGGACACCTCAGCGAACCGCTTCGCGCATGCCTGCCCGTACGGGAGGAACTGGATATCGTGCTGGCTCGCACCTGCGCGCGTGAGCTCGCGCGGCGCGGAGGTTTTCCTGACGCCGCGACCGAGGCGGCCGCGACGGCCATCTCCGAGGTCGCGCGGAACATCATCGTCCACGCTGGAATGGGAGAGATCCTTCTCGAGGTCGTGAAAGAGCGGGGGCGCCGCGAGCTCGTGGTCCTGGCATGCGATCGCGGCCCGGGCATCCCCGACCTCGATCGAGCGATGCTGGACGGCTATTCAACGGCGGGCGGTCTCGGACTCGGCCTCTCGAGCGCGCGGCGGCTCATGGACGAGTTCCACGTGGTGTCGAGGGTCGGCAAGGGAACGGTTGTGACGATGAAGAAGTGGGCCGCATGACGATGAGCGCCGCACCTCGGGAGCGCGACATGCTCGCGCGCGAGTACGCCGCGGCCTTGCGGGAGTATGTGTCCGGCGGCGCCGAGGTCGCGCTGGCGCGCGCCTACGAGATAGGGCGCAAAGCCGTCACCGTTGGCGTCGGCATCGTCGAGCTGGCCATGGTGCACCAGGAAGCCCTGGACCAGGTGCCTTCGACCGGTCCGGGCGAACGCGCGCTGGCGGCGCTCGCCACGCAGTTTCTCGGTGAGGGCCTCGCGTCCTTCGAGATCGCGTTGCGCGCGACAGAGGATCTCCGGCGCGCCAAGGAGACCGCCGAAGGCCGGCACCACGTGCTGCTCGAGGTGAACAACGCCATCATCACCAGTCTCAGTCGTGATGCGCTGTTCGACGCGATCTGCCAAGCCCTGCACGGGGTTCTTGATTTCGATCGCGCCAACCTCACGCTGGCGGAGCACACGCGTGGCGTGTCGACGGTGCGGGCGGTCGTCACTAGCTCCAAGCATGTCGAGCTCCCCATCGTTCTGCCGCTCGGCGCAGAGGTCCCTCACGCCGGCACTCGGATCGGACGGGTCCTGGCCGAGGCGCGTCCGGTCATAATCCGCGATTGGAGCCACGAGGCGGTCGTGGGCGGGTTGCCTCGGCCCTACGACATCGGTATAAGGTCGGGCATCATCGCTCCCCTCCTCACCAAGCGCGGCGCCCTGGGGACGGTCAATGTCTTCAGCCTCACGCCGGATCGCTACACCGACGATGACGCCAACTTCCTCACCGAGGTCGGCAAACAGTTGGCGCTGGCCATCGAGAACATGCTGGCCTACGAGGAGCTCGCCGGGCTCAAGGCACAGCTCGAGCAGGAGAATCTCTATCTCAAGGAAGAGGCGGGCATCGCGCGCGGCGTCCCCGAGCTCGTGGGCGACTCCGCAGCGATGGCGAAGGTCATCGGAGCGATCGAAACCGTGGCGCCGACCGGCGCGACAGTCCTGATCACGGGCGAAACCGGAACGGGCAAAGAGTTGATTGCCCGGGCGATTCACAATCTGAGTTCGCGGCGCGGCGGTACGATGATCAAGGTCAATTGCGCGGCCCTGCCCGCCGGCCTGATCGAGAGCGAGCTGTTCGGCCATGAGAAGGGCGCCTTTACCGGGGCCCTGGCGCGGAAGCTCGGTCGCTTCGAGCTGGCGCACCGCGGCACCATCCTCCTCGACGAGATCGGCGACCTGCCGATGGAGCTGCAGGCCAAGCTCCTGCGCGTCCTGCAGGAAGGCGAGTTCGAGCGCGTCGGCGGCACGCAGCCGATCAAGGTCGACGTGCGCGTGATAGCCGCGACCAATCGCGATCTCGAAAAAGGCATTGACGAAGGCAGATTCCGATCCGATTTGTACTACCGGCTCAGCGTGTTCCCGATCACGGCGCCATCGCTCCGCGACCACAAGGAAGACATCCCCGTGCTGGTTCGCCATCTCGTCATGAAGTGTTGCGGCAGGCTCGGCAAGCGCGTCGAGACGATCCCGCAGACCACGATGGCGGCGCTGGAGAGCTACTGGTGGCCCGGGAACGTCCGGGAGCTGGAGAACGTCATCGAGCGGGCGGTGATCGTCACGCGAGGGTCTCGGCTCGAGCTGGGGGACTGGCTGCCGCGCGCGCAAGCCGGCCAGGCCGCACCGGCGGCACTGACACTTGAAGACGTGGAGCGCCGGCACATTCAGGACATCCTCGAATCCACCAAATGGAAGGTCAGCGGTGCGCGGGGCGCCGCGAGGATCCTGGGCCTCAGGCCGACGACGCTCGAAGCCAGGATGAAGAAGCTCGGCATCCACAGGCCGACCTGAGATCCCAGTATTTCGTGACGGCTCCGACGGATTGGGAGCCTGCTTTCTCACCCCCGTCTCCTCCGCCAAAGCCCCGTCGACCTAACCTCCGTCATTGGAGCCACTTGGACGATGCCGCAGCCGCGTGCCGAGCCCTGGCACGATCGTTGGAGCGATTTCGGGCCATCGATTCCTCGATGACTCACCAAGGAGCATGCGTGCTTCGGCTCACGGTCGTGGCGGAAAGCGACGCCAGCGTCACGGTAAGGGTGGAGGGCCGGGTCCTGGCGGACTCTGTTTCCTTGTTGGAGACCGAGTGCCGTCGGCACCTCTCGAGCGGCCACAAGGTTGTGCTCGATTTCTCGGGCGTGACGGTGATCGATTCCCGCGGGGCCGCGGTCGTGAGGGGATTGAAGCGCCACAACCTCGAACTGACCGAGTGCTGGCCTCTCATCGAGGAGCAGATTGCCTGGGGTGACGGCCAATGACCGCCCGGGACAGTTTTTCAGGGGATCAGAAAACGTTCACGCCAGGAGGCGGCATGCTCGATTCGCAACGTTGCGTGTCGGATTGGGTGCAGCTCGTTCGATCGGAGTTCGTCGAGATGCCGGGGCTGTGCCTGACCACGCCGCAAGCGGCGCGGCTGTGGGGAGTCGACCCCCTCGTCTGCGAAGCCGTACTCGAGGCGTTGGTCGACGCGGACTTTCTCCGGCGCACGCGGGACGGCTTTTACCTTCGCACGGGGTATGAAACCGCCGGTCGCCCACGTGTTCGTCCACGTATTTCGGAGTAGCGGCGCAGCGGGACAGCCTCCGATGAGCACCATTCACCGGGCAGCAGTCGGCCATCCGGCAACGGACGCCTCGCTGACGTCGCGCGCTGGCGACGCGGCACGCCCCACGGGTGCGTCCCCGGAGGATGCCGCGTTGGTCGCGCAACTGCTCGACGGCGACGAAGCGGCCTTCACCGGCCTGGTGGAGCAGTATCACGGCCGACTTGTGCGGCTGGCGTTGGTGTTCGTGTCGGACCACGCGAGCGCGGAGGAGGTTGTGCAGGACACCTGGCTGGCCGTCCTGACCGGCCTTCGAGCGTTCGAGGGGCGTTCCAGCTTGAAGACGTGGATGTTCAGCATCCTGACCAACCGCGCCAAGACGCGCGGCCAGCGCGACAAGCGGTTTGTGCCGTTCTCGGCGCTGAGCGACCGGCCCGGTCACGACGAGCCCGCTGTACCGCCCTCCCGCTTCACCTCGTCCGGTGGCTGGTCAGCAGCGCCCGAACGATGGGACGAGGAGACGCCGGAACGGTTGCTGCTGCGACACGAAACCCGGGCGCTGATCGATCGGACGATCGCGGAGCTGCCGGCGGGCCAGCGGACCGTCGTCACCCTCAGGGACGTCGAGGGCCTGGACGCGGCGGAAGTCTGTGACATCCTCGACATTACCGAGACGAATCAACGGGTCCTGTTGCACCGCGCCCGGGCGCGAATCAGGGGCGCGCTGGAGCGGCATCTTCACGGACAGCCGCGCCCCGGGTGACCTGTCCAGCCACCGGATGTACGGGCTGCTCGCCTTACCGTCGCCGGCACGTTCGATCCCTCACAGACCAATGCCGAGGCGATTGCGAACGCGATTACCAAGGCAACAGGATTCGCGATTGAGGTGCTGAAGAGCGGGCAGAAGACGTAGGGCACCGATACGCATCGGGCACCGTTCATCGTGCCGCTCTCGTCCGCGAGGGCTCGCCGTTGCTCCGGCCAAGGGAGTATCAAGGAGATGGACACACAGACGGTGGAGCTCTCGATCGAGGGCATGACCTGCGATCACTGCGCGGTCACGATCCAGCGCGCGCTCACCAAGGTGCGTGGAGTCGAGCGGGCCGCGGTCAGTTTTCCCCACAAACGAGCCGAAATCACCACAACCGGCGCTCCGCCCGAAACCCTGGTGCGCGCCGTCGAGAAGGCGGGGTACCACGCAGCCGTGAATGAGCCGCCGAAGAGCCGGGCCGCGTTGCCGCGGGTGACGTTCACCGACCCGCAGGTCGCGTCGGTCGGCGTGACCGAGGAGGAGGCACGGACGAACGGCCTTGACGTGATGGTGTCCAGACTGCCGCTCTCGTACGTGCCGCGCGCGCTGGCGGCGCGCGAGACGCGCGGCCTCATCAAGCTCGTCGCCGACCGGCGGACGAACCGGCTCGTGGGCGCGCACATCCTCGCAACCGAGGCGGGCGAGATGATCCAGGAGCCGACACTTGCCATCAAGTACGGCATCAGCGTCGACGATCTGGCCGCGGCGTTTCATCCGTATCTCACTCTGGCGGAAGGCATCAAGCTCGCCGCGCAGACCTTCACGAAAGACGTGAAGAAGTTGTCCTGCTGCGCAGCCTGACCAACGCCAGATTTCGTCGGCGCAGGCCAACTGCCGTGCTTGCCGGAAGCGGCCCCCGAGCCACGAGCTGACGTGGCCCGCAGATTCTCGCGTTTCAGGGCAAACCGGCGAACGCCCGCACCTCCTCCTCGGTCCGCGTGGGGTCGAGAATCCCGATGTGCTGCTGCGCAATGCGCCCGTCACGATCCAGCAGGAACGTGGCGGGCAATCCAAGCACGCCCGGAAAGATCTCTTGCAGTTCGGGCGTCTCCATGACCACGACGTAGTTGATCTTGTGCTCCGCGACGAACTGCTTCACAGCCTCGACGGATCCCTCATCCACCGCCACGCCCACAATCTGGAGCTGGTCCCGGTATGTGTCTTGAAGGGCGACGAGCTCTGGGATCTCCGTCCGGCACGGCCCGCACCACGTGGCCCAGAAGTTCACGAGCGTCACCTTGCCGCGCCACTCGTCCGACGACACCAGCCGGCCGTTCAGATCTCGGGCGCTGAACGACGGCACGGGCACACGATCGCCAAGGAGCTCAAGTGTGCGTGTCTCGCTCGAGGCGGCTCGCGTCGTGATCGACGCCCTGTTGGCGGCTCGCGCATACCAGGCAACGAGCGCCGCCAGCGCCATATACCCGACCAGGCCCAATGTGATCCAGTGCCGATTCTTCATGAGACTCTCGCAATGCCGCGTGGCGCCGCCGATCGTGCCTGAGGCGTTGCCCGCGTAGTCTCACACCGATCCGAAAACGTTACGTTCACTCTTCCACGGTCCGGCTGAGCCGGACACGACGTACCCGGTATCCGCGTCGCGCGTAGTGTCCGCCTTTAGGCGGACCAGACCAGACGAACGGGAAAGCCTCTGTGATGTGAGCCCGTTCACATCGCCCGCCGAGCCTCGTAACGAATGCTCCGCACGCGAGACACCACCGATAAGCGCGCGGACGTCAGCGTCCACGCGGCTTTGAGTGGGAACTGTTCTTCACGGAGGTGTGTGATGGGACGTTGGCTTGCAGCGCTCGTCGTCGCGGCGGTGGCGTTCGGTGTCAGCACGGCATCGGCGCAGGAAACCGCCGGCGCGAGCCGCTGGGAGGTCACCGGATTTCCTGGCGGCGGCATTCTGTTCACGGAGGGCAGCGACAACACGGGCGAACCCGACTTTGGCAATTACGCGCTGGGCGGCTCGCTGACCTACAACTTCAACAGCTATTGGGGCGTGGAAGGCGAATTCGGCGCGGGGATCGGCATCGATCAACGGCTCAACTTCAACGACGGCCGGCCCTCGGTTGGCGACGTCTCGCCGCCGGACATGATCGCCTACAACGGGAACGCGGTCTTCTATCCGTTCAAGAACGATCGCAAGTTCGTTCCGTACGTTACCGGTGGCATCGGCGGATTGACGATGTACTCGACAGACGACGTGGCCTTCAGCGACGACGAGACATTCTTTACGGGCAATACGGGCGCCGGCGTGAAGTGGTACTTCGGGCGTTGGGGTGTCCGCGGCGATTACCGCTTCTTCGCGGTGAGCTCGAAGGATGACGCGCCGGCGTTCTTTGGCCGCGCCGACACGCGGTACGGTCACCGCATCTACGGCGGCCTCCTCTTCGGGTTCGGTCGGTAGGGTCAATCAGTAACGGTGTCCGGTCAGAGGTGACGTGATGGCTCCGAGGCGCGCGCGGATGTTCGCCTGGTGGGTGCTCGGCATCGCGGCGCTGCCAGTCGGTCTGGCGGCGCAGGCCGCGAGCGCCACCGGCGGCGACGCCGCGCCTTCCGTGCCGTGGCGCGCCGGGCGCCTGCCCATCGTCGCCGAGCACCACTACCGCATGGCGGCGAAGATCCGGCCGCTTCTGCTCTTCTGGATCGGCCGTGACAACGTCGGCGGCGCCCGCGTGGTCTGGCGCCGCGGTCCCGAGGGGGCCGGGTTCGAGCTGCTGATCGGGTCGGATCCGAGTCAGGCCCCGCGGGGCATCAACCGCTGGGGTTACATCGCCGAGGAGGTGCAGGGCCCGGACGCCCGCCTGCTCGGGGTCATGAAGCAATCCAAGGAGGAATCGCTCGAAGAGGCGAAGACGAACGTCGCTGCGGAAGCGCAGCGTGGCCAATACATTTTCAAGGCCATTCGCGCCACAGCGAACACCGAGGAGGCGAGCTCGGCGATTACCACGGTGCACCTCACGCGTGACCTCACGTTCCGCGACGTGGAAGCCTTGCTGGATCTCGTTGAGCGCGAAGGCGCGCACGCGAACGTGCGCCGCGTGCGACTGCCGAGCGGCACGCGGCCCGGCTTTCTCCTGGCGCTCACCGAGCTCATCCATCGCAACGTCACGGCGTACAGCTCGCCGGCCAACGAGACGCCGCGGACGGCGATCTCCATTCCTTACATCTACAACGGCACGCTGTGCGACTTGACACTGCGCGCGAGCGAGCGGAGACGCGAAACGCAGATCGGTCCGCGCAGCGACGAAGACGTCATCCACGCCCGGTTCGAGGCGCGAAATCGCGCGAGCGGCAAAGCCACCGAGTTCGAGTTGCTCTACGGTGCATCGGGCACGCTCGCCGAGATCCCGGTGTACGCCACGTATCAGCCGCGCTGGTGGCTGCAGGTCGAGCTCTTTCTCGACGCGGCGGATCAGTCCTGAGGGAGAGGCATCATGGCGACGGCGGCGCTCATTGTGACGGATGGCCTCGGAGAGTACGGGCGCTCGACGCCTGGCAGTGGCGAGACGGTCCTCGCCGGGCTGACGCTAACCGAGCGCGCCGTGCTCGCCGCTCACAGAGCCGGCATCGACCGCATTCACATCGCCGGTGAGCTCCTACCCGATGAGGGCGTGCTGGCGCGCCTGCGCGCACGCGGCCTGTCGATCGCCTGCAGCGCGGGAGACCACCGCCCGTTCGCGGCGGTGCCGTCCGACGCCCCGCTCGTGGTGCTGCCGGTGATCACGCTGGCCGAGCCTGCGGCGATCACGTCGCTTATCGACCGGAGGCCGCTCGGCGCCGGCGAGGCCGCACTCGTGGTCGATCCGCGGCCCGACGCACGGCACCGGTTCCTCCTGGTCCAGGACGGAAGGGTGCGCGCCGTGGCGATCGATGGCAACGCGGCGGCCACAGGCCTCGCGATCCTGACGCCGGAAGCGGTCGACCTTGTGCGCGACGCGCCGTCGGCGTGGATTGCGTTTCGGCGCCTGGCACGAGCCACGACGCTGTGGGCCGTGACGGCCGATCCCAATTTCTGCGAGCGGCTCTATGACGAGGGGGACCGCCCGCGTCTGGAGCGCACCTACATCCGTCATTCCAACGGCGGCGACAAGGAAAGCTTCTTCACGAAGCAGATCCGCCGCGTCTCGGTCCCACTCACGAGGCAGCTGGTGCGGCTCCCGGTCACCGCGAACCACGTCACGCTGGCCGGCCTGGCCCTGAGCGTTGCGGCGGGGGCGGCGTTCGCGTCCGGCGGCTACTGGGCCGCCCTCGCTGGAGCGGCGTGCTATTACGCGAGCACGGTGCTCGACTGCTCGGACGGCGAGGTCGCCCGGGCCAAATACTGCGAGTCTTCGTTCGGCTGCTGGCTCGAGACCGCCGCCGACTATGCGTCGTACGTCTTCGCGTGGGCGGGGATCACGATGGCCGCGCTCCGCGCGAACCTGTACAGCGCGTATTCGCACGCCGCGATCGTGGCGCTCGTCTCGAGCCTGCTGATGTTTGTGCTCGTGGCGTACCTGCGCCACCGCGTGGCGCGCGCGAACCCCGGTCAGTTCGACGATGCGGTGGCGGCCACACTGGCGGTCGACACCCCGGTACACCGGTTCTCGGGCTGGGCGCGGCAGTGGATCAAGCGCAGCACGCTGGCGCACCTGATCCTGTTTCTCGCCCTGATCGGGCAGCTCGAGGTCATCCTGTTTCTCTGGGCCTTCGGCGCGTCTGCGGCACTTGTCTTGGGGCTGGCCGTCCATCGTGTGCTCGTCAGCCGGGTCACCGTCCCGCACCTGCGTGCCGCGTCAGCACCAGGAGCGACATTCCATGCGTGAGCAGGCTTCACGGGCGGCCGTCATCCTTGCCGCCGGCAACGGCCATCGAATGGGCCGGCTCACGGTCGATCGGCCGAAATGCCTCCTCGAGGTCGACGGCCAGCCGCTCATCGAACGGCAACTGGCGAGCCTCCAGGCGTGCGGCATTCGCGACGTCACGGTCGTGATCGGATATCACGGCGCGCGTCTGAGAGCGCAGCTTGACGATCGCGTCCGGTACGTCGAGAACGCCCGGTACCGCGAGACCAACAGCTTGTATTCCCTCTGGCTGGCACGCCACGCGCTCGCTGACGGCGCGCTCGTGCTGAATGCCGACGTCCTGGCGCCGACACTGCTGATTGAGCGGCTGGTGCGGTCTCAAGCCGAGGATGCCGTGCTCGTCGATCGCCGAAAGGAGCTTGGACCAGAGGAGATGAAGGTGAAGCTCTGGTTCGATCTCGTCGTCGATTTCAGCAAGCGCCTGCCGCCGGACCAGGCCGACGGCGAGAACGTCGGGATTGCAAAGTTCGGCGCCACGGGCGGACGCCGGCTGATCGCCCACCTCGAATCGCTGATCGCGGCGGGACGCGAGCAGGCGTGGGCGCCGCTGGCGTTTCGGGCGCTCGCGCGCGAGCAGCCGCTGCGAGCCGTCACGACCGCTGGTCTGCCGTGGATCGAGCTCGATTTTCCCGAAGACCTGAGCCGCGCCCGGCGAGTGATCGCGCCGGCCATCCGCGCGATCGAGTCGCGGCGCTTCGCCGCGAGCGTTGCGGTCGCGTGAGGAGCCAGATGAAGCGGTCGCTCTCGTTGGTTGCCGGCGTTGCAGGCGCCGCGGTCCTGGCCGGTCTCATCATCCACGCCGGGCCGGCGCGGCTCGCTGCGCACCTGCAGGCCCTGGGGCCGGTGCTCCCCCTCCTGCTGGCCCTCACGGGCGCCCGTTATGTCCTGCAGGCGGCCGGGTGGCGCCTGGCGATTGCACCAGCCAATTTATCCGCCGGGGCGGATCGCCCTGGGTGGGCCCCGTTCGTGAACGCCGTCATTGTGGGCGAAGCCGTCGGGTACGTGGCGTGGGGTCCGATCGCGCGCGAGCCAGCGAAGGCGTTGTTCCTCAGGCCCCTCGTGCCGGCCCGCGTGGCGCTGACTGCCGCGATTGTGGAGCGCGCGATCTTCGTCGTCACGGCGACGGTCCTGGCGGTGGTTGCCGCCGGACTCCTCGCCATGCGCCGGGGGCTGCTCATCTGGTTGGCCGCAGCGGCGGCTGTGACCGTCGCATTGGCGGTGATCGGCCGGCTGCGGCGCACGACCCGCACGTCACGCCCGGATCGACCCGCCTCGACGGGAACCTTGGAGGTGGCGAGGCATCTCTGGCATCACCGCCCGGCCGCCCTGCTCGGAATCGGCGGACTGGCGGTCGCCCAGGAAACCATCAATGTGCTCGAGACCTACGTGATCTTCACGTGGCTCGGGGCCGCGCCGACCGTGACCGCCGCACTGGTCTTCGAGGGCCTCAGTCGATTCGTCAACGCCGCCGGGCAGTTCGTGCCCGGCCGCATCGGGGTCTACGAGGCCGCGAGCGCGTTCCTGGCCGACGCGCTCTCGCTCGGAGCGAGCCACGGCGTCAGCCTGGCGCTGGCGCGGCGCGCGCGCTCATTGCTGTGGGCCCTGCCGGGCGCGCTCTTGCTCGCGCACCGCGGGTATCAGGGGGCGGCGCGAGCGGCCGGACGCGGAAACCTGGTACCGGCTCCGCTGGAGGTACGTCCATGAAACGTGTGAACGCACAACTTGCAATCCTGGCATGCCTGGTCGCAGTGACGCCGGCGCGCGGCGCCGAAAAAGCCGTGGCGCTGCACGTCACGCCGCGCCTGGCCGCCTCGCCCGCCACCGTGTCCATCACCGTCACCGTCGAGCCGAACGAGAAGAACCGGATGCTGGTGATCGAAGACGACTCGGGAATCTACTACCGCAGCAGTCAGGTGCAGCTCGACGGGGAGGGCGCCGCGCGCACCCACGTCCTCAGGTACCGCGGGCTGCCGCCGGGGGAGCACCGCGTCAGCGCCTCCGTGCACGGAACGAACGGCTTCAGGGAGGTCGTCTCGACGACCGTCCTGATCGTAGGGCCCGGCGGACTCGAGGAGTAAAAGGAGGCGCGAGGTGAAGACATCGCTTGCTCTGACCGCAGCGCTCGCGGGGCTGCTCCTGGCCGGCGGCGGCGCCCCGGCGAGCGCACAGACGCCGTTCATCCCGTACTACGGGAAGAATCAGATCCACTACGACACGTTCGACTGGCACATCTACACGACGGATCACTTCGAGATCTACTACTACCCGGAGCTGGAATCGCATCTCGAGCGGGTGGCGGGCTACGCGGAGAGCGCGTACCAGCACCTGAGCGGCGAGTTGAAGCACGATCTGGCGTCGCGGGTGCCGCTCGTGCTCTTCAAGACGCACAGCGAGTTCGAGCAGCAGAACATCATCCCCGGCGCCGCGCAGGAAGGCGTCGGCGCGTTTGCCGAGCCGACGCGAAACCGGATGGTGCTGCCGCTCGATGACCCCCCGGACCAGCTCTATCGCCTCATCGTCCACGAGCTGACCCATATCTTCGAGTTCGACATCATTCCACGCTCGGTCCTGCAGCGGGGCGTGCCGCTCTGGGTGGACGAAGGGCTCGCGGACTACTTCACCGGCGACTGGCGCCCGATCGACCTGATGACCGTGCGGGATGCGGCAGCCGCCGATGTCGTGCCGAAGATGAGCGCGCTCGAGGGGTACGGCGACTTCACCAACCCGCGGCTGATCTACAACCTGGGACACGCGGTGTTCGAGTTCATCGAGGCGCGCTGGGGGAAGGAAGGCATCCGGCAGTACCTGTTCGCGCTGCGCAAGAGCGTGATCGGCGGCGGCGCCAACACCTTCGAGGATGCCTTCAAGCTCACCGATGAAGACTTCGATCAGCAGTTCGATCAGTACCTCAAGGCGCGGTTCAAGGCCTTTCGCGACAAGGAGCGGGCGGCTGACTACGGCCGGAACCTCTCGCCCGACCCGGCGCGCACCCGCTTCCGCAGCGTGCTGTCGATCGAGCCGTCGCCCTCGGGCGATCTCCTCGCGGCGTTCATGGGCAACCAGCGGGACGGCGAGCTCGACATCGTGCTTCTCTCGGCACAGGACGGCCGCGTGGTCCGGAACCTGACGCCGGGCTTCGACCAGGATCGCGGCTTCGAGTACCTGAGCATCCCCGGCTCGCGCTGGAACACGGTGCCCTGGATGTCGTGGTCGCCGCGGGGCGACGTCATCGCCTACTTCGCGCGCACCGAGAAGCAGCGCTCGCTCATCATCCAGGATGTCGTCACGCGCAAGATCGTGCGGCGCATCGTCCTCCAATCGGTCGATGCGCCCGAATCGCCCGACATCTCCCCCGACGGCCGCTCCGTCGTGTTCGCGGCGCTGAGGGACGGCATGGGCGACATCTTCCGCGTCGACCTGGACACCCGCGCCGTGGTCAACCTGACCCGGGACGCGTTCGCCGATTACGCGCCGGCGTTTTCCCCCGACGGCGGGTCCGTGGTGTACGTCTCCCGGATCAGCGGCAACGACAAGCTCGTGAAGCTGGATCTGGCCACCGGCGACAAGACGCAGCTGACGTTCGCCACGCACGACGATGGCGCGGCGCAGTTCGTGGACGGAAACACGCTCGTATTTCCGTCGACGGCGACCGATCCACGGACCCCGATCGATCCGGATGTCGCGCGCAACGGGCGCATCTATAACGTCTGGACGCTCGACCTGCGCACGGGGGCGCTCAACCAGTACACCGACGCGCTCGGCGGCAACCTGTCCCCCGTGCCGCTCAAGGGACGCGACGGCACGCGCCTCGCGTTCGTCACCTACGAGAAGGGGGAGTACGGCGTCCATGCGATCGATGGCCGCACGCCGCTGCACACGGCGGCGTCGGACGACTTCGGCGCGCCGGGGCCGGTCATCGATTTCCAGGCGCCGCTCACGCACACGCTTGCGGCAGAGAACAAGAAGAAGAAGGGGACGTTCGGCAAGTTGTTCCCCGAGAGTCGGCCGCCGGTCAACGTCGGCGTGACGAGCGGCGGCGACCTGTTCGGCGGCACCAGCATCTCGTTCGCCGACGTGCTCGGCGATCGCCGGATCGACCTGCTGGTCGCCTCGGTCTCGCAGTACCGGACGCTCGCAGCCTCCTACGTCGACCTGTCGCGGCGGCTGCAGTGGGCCGCGCAGGGCTTCTCGCAGACGCAGTTCTTCTTCGGCCAGGCCGGCGCCTTCTTCGATCCGGCGTTCAGTGGCTTCATCGATCGTGATCTGGCGACGGCCACGCGCACGGTGCGGGGTGGCAGCCTGTTCGGCATCTACCCGTTCAACCGCTACCGGCGGCTCGAGGTATCGGCTGGTCTCGCGCACTACTCGGAGCAGTTCCGGGATCCGGCGCTCGAGGTGTTCTCCCGTGACTTCCAGGAGGCGCAGTTCGGGCAAGCGCTCCTTCGGGACGGCACCTTCGTGCCCTTGAGCGCCGCGTTCGTCCAGGAGACCACGGTCTTCCGCCCGTTCGGGCCGCTCTCCGGCAACACGATGCGGCTCGCCTACGAGTACGCTCCTGGCGTCGGCGGCGCGTTGTCGCGACGGACGGTCGACGCGGACGTGCGGTACTACCAGCGGCTGGGTGCGAACGGTGTGCTGGCGCTGCGCGCGCGCGGCTTCCGGAGCTCGGGCGATTCCCCCGACTTCCTGTTCTTCGGCGGCAACTCCGAGATGCGCGGCTACGAGTACCTCGAGTTCCTCGGGCAGAACGCGTTCTTTGGCAACGCCGAGCTGCGGTTTCCCCTCATCGACGCGATGGCGACGCCAATCGGCATCCTGGGCGGCATCCGTGGCGTGTTCTTCTTCAATCTCGGCGGCGCCTGGTTCGACGACACCGGGTTCACCTTCTCCACGTCATCGACGGAAACCGTGCGCCCGGTGCTCGGTGCGCAACTCACGCGGGCCGGCACGGTCGAGCAGGTGCTCGGCCCGCCCACGCAGGTCTCCGGCTTTCGACTGAAGGACGGCCGCGCGTCGTACGGTCTTGGCCTCGAGACCTTCGCCCTCGGCTTCCCGGTGCACTTCGACTGGTCCTGGCGCACGCTGTTCAACCGGCAGTGGGAGGACGTACTGTTTGCGGGCCAGGGCGGCAGCAGCGCCTTCCGCAAGGCGCGGTTCGACGTGTGGATCGGCTATGACTTCTAAGGAATTCGGTGCAGCGCTCGCGGTGGTGGATCTCGACGATGACGTCCTATCCATGCCGGAGCCGCCCCGTGAGGCGTGCCAGTTCGATCAGATCATCAGCGCCTCGCCCGTGATGCGCCCGGTGATCGAGTGGGCGCGGGCCGCCTCGGACACGAGCGCGCCGGTCCTGATTCTCGGCGAGACCGGGACCGGAAAGGAGATGCTCGCCCGGGCGATCCACGCCAGCGGGCCGCGCCGCACCCGGACGTTCGTCCCTGTGAATTGCGCCGCGCTGCCGCACGACCTGGTCGAGAGCGAGCTGTTCGGCCACCGCCGCGGCGCCTTTTCCGGCGCGCTCACCGATCATCCCGGGCTGTTCACGTTCGCGCAGCGCGGGACGCTGCTGCTCGACGAGGTTGGTGAGCTTCCCTCCAGCGCGCAGGCGAAGCTGCTGCGCGTGCTGCAGAGCGGCGAGATTCGGCCGGTCGGCGGCGTGGAGCACCGCACGGTCGACGTCCGGATCGTCGCGGCCACCAACCGAAGCCTCGCCGAGCTGCGGAGGGGCGGGCTCCGGGAGGATCTGTTCTACCGGCTGTCGGTCGTGGTGATCGACATCCCGCCGCTCCGGCAACGGCGCGATGACATTCCTCCGCTCTTCGAGCACTTCCTTGCGTGCCACCGGCGGCGCGGTGCCGCGTCGTTATGGCACGTGGAGCCCAGGGCACTGGACCTGCTCGCGTCCCATCCGTTTTCAGGAAACGTGCGGGAGCTCGAGAACCTCGCCCAGTTCCTCTGCACGATGCTGCCCGCGCAGGCGGAGATCGTACGCGCCGAGGATGTCGCAGGCTGGCTCCAGCGGCAAGTGGCAGCGGCCACCGTCGCCGACGTCCCCGGGCCCGGATCGTTGAACCTCCGTGCCCTGGAAGAATGGGCCGTGCAAACCGCACTCGAGCGGGCGGGCGGCAACAAGAGTTACGCGGCGGCCATGCTGGGCGTGTCCCGCGACACGCTCTATCGGAAGATCCAGGAGTTGAAGCGCCAGGACGCGGCAGTCAGCAGCCGGACGGACGCGTCCGCCAGCGTGTCCGGCGCCCCTTGCGACAGTTGTCAGAGAATCTGACACACGGCCCTCGTCGCCAGCGGGCATGCCGCTGACGCGGCCGCGCTAACGCGCTCGCCAGCCGGCGGTTCCGCTCCTGCGCCCTCATGACGCTGGCGCGGCCTCCCCCTTGCTGTCACAGCAACCTTCGGCCAGGAAACCAGGAGGGGTCATGAGAGCGTACTTCGCCAGGATATTACTTCTCGCCTGTGCACTTCTTGCACTTCCCGCGACCGGACACGCGCAAGAAGCGACGTTGACCGGCACGGTGACCGACTCGACCGGCGGAGTGTTGCCAGGCGTGGTCATCGTCGCGGTCCACGAAGCGACCGGCAACCGGTTCGAAGTGGTCACCGATGAGCGCGGGATCTATCGCATCCCCGCACGCGTCGGTGCGTACCGCATCACGGCGGAGCTGCCTGGCTTCGAGACCGTGACCCGAACCGGCGTGCAACTGCTCGTCGGCCAGACGGGTACGGTCAACCTGCAAATGGCGC
Source organism: Acidobacteriota bacterium (assembly GCA_016184455.1). Taxonomy (GTDB): domain Bacteria; phylum Acidobacteriota; class Vicinamibacteria; order Vicinamibacterales; family UBA2999; genus MELF01. The sequence goes on along the minus strand of JACPCS010000058.1, from coordinate 1,281 downwards.
CGTCCACCGTGGAGGTGACGGTGACGGTGACCGCTGAAGCACCGCTCCTCGAGACCACCACATCGTCGCTCGGCGGGAACATCGATCCGCGGCAGGTGCAGGAGCTCCCGGTGGAAGGACGCAACTGGATGGCGCTGGCGCTGCTGGCGCCGGGCAACCGGTCGATGGAGACGGGGACGCAGCCGATCCCGGACCGCGGCGAGGTCCGGGAGTTCCAGCTCAACATGGACGGCCAGCAGGTGACGTCCAACCTGGGGACCGGCGGGCAGGCGCGGTATAGCCAGGATGCGATCGCGGAGTTCCAGTTCATCTCGAACCGGTTCGATGCGAGCCAGGGCCGGTCGTTCGGTGTGCAGGTGAACGCGGTGACCAAGTCGGGGACCAACCGGCTCACGGGCACGTTCCGCAGCAACTTCCGCGACGATCGCTTCAACGCGGACGATCCGATCGTGGGCAAGGAACCGGGATCGAACCAGCAGCTCAGTGGCACGCTGGGCGGCCCGATTCTGCGCGACAAGCTGCACTTCTTCGGCAATTACGAATACGAGCGGAACCCGCGGACGAGCATCTGGAACACGCCCTTCCCGGCCTTCAACATCTCGCTGAGCGGCAACCGCACGGTCAAGCTGGGTGGCGGGCGTCTCGACTACCAGTTCTCGCCCTCCATGCGGCTGATGGGCAAGTACAGTCAGGGTGTGCTCTCCGAGCCGTTTGGAGCCGGCACCAACAACAACCATCCCGCGGCGACAAACGACACGAGCGAGGACAACAAAGACCTGCTCGGCCAGTTCACGCAGGTCTTGAGCAACAGAGCCGTAAACGAGGTAAAGGCGGGGTATTCGGAGTTCTCCCTGGCCAACGCCAACCTGACCACGTGGTCGAACCACTGGCAGGCCCAGACGCTCGGGGTCACGCAGGGCGGGCCGCGGATTCAGTTCACCGGCTTCAACATCACGGGCAACCAGAATCACCCGCGAAACCGGGAGCAGCAGGTGTACGTGGTGCGCGACGACTTCACGTTCTCGTACACCGCGCGCGGCCGGCACGACCTGAGGGTCGGAGGTGAGTTCCTCTACGACGATGAGAACACGGTCAATTGCCAGCGCTGCGGGGGCCTGATCGACGCGCGGCGCGGCCCCGCCCCGGCCAACATCGAGACGCTCTTTCCGGATTGGCGGAATGCCGACACGTGGAACCTGGCGGCGCTCTCGCCGTTGACGCGGCGATACCTCCTTGGCATTGGGACCTTCCCGGTCGAATACAACCACAAGAAGTCGGCCG
>JACPCS010000036.1 GCA_016184455.1 Acidobacteriota bacterium | reverse complement strand
CAAGGCCGCGCTCGGCATCGACATCATCAACCTGTCGCTGGGCCATCCGCCGTTCGAGCCCGCCGCGACCGATCCGCTGGTGCAGGCCGTCCAGCGGGCCTCGGCCGCGGGCATCCTGATGGTCGCGTCCGCGGGTAACTTCGGCACCAATCCCGAGACGGGCCTCACCGGCTTTGGCGGTATCTCATCGCCGGGCAACTCGCCCTCCGCACTCACCACCGGGTCCTCCCACATCCAGTGGACGGCGCAGCGCAGCGACGACTGGGTCAACAACTACAGCTCGCGGGGACCGACGTGGTATGACGGATTTGCCAAGCCGGACCTCATCGCACCCGGCTATAGACTCGTCGCGGCTGCAGCGCCCAACAGCACGCTCGTGAACAATTACCCGTGGATGCTGGTGCCCGACGCGGCCGGCAACCTGACGTACATCGCATTGAGCGGGACCAGCATGGCCGCGGCAGTCGCCTCCGGCATGGCGGCGCTGACGATTGACGCCAATCGCAGCCCGGACCATCCAGCCCTGACGCCCAACGCGCTCAAGGCGATTCTCCAGTTCACGGCGTTCACGATGCACGACACCACCGGTGCGGTCTATCACCCGCTTGTGCAGGGTGCGGGTGGCCTCAACGGCCTCGGCGCGCTCAAGCTGGCCCATGCGATCGACACCAGCGCGGCTGCGGGTGAGTACTGGCTTGCCGGCGCGATCGACCCATTCGACCAGATCGCGGGCGAGGTTCTGCCGTGGGCGAGAAATCTCATCTGGGGGGAGAACATCGTCTGGGGTGATGGGGTGACAACATCGTCTGGGGCGACAACATCGTCTGGGGTGACAACATCGTCTGGGGCGACAACATCGTCTGGGGTGACAACATCGTCTGGGGCGACAACATCGTCTGGGGCGATAACGTCGTCTGGGGGGACACGTTCATCTGCAACGAGTATCCATGACCATCGCCTGGTGAGGTGGACTGAACTCCTGGGCGATGGTGAAGGGCCCATTTGATGTCGCCGCATCGTTCGAGCCCGCAATGATGGTGCCCCCAACCGAACTGCGCGACCCGCGTGGCTGCCCCCAGTGGCCGCAGTGGCGGTTGGCCGTCCCGACGCTCGTCAACCGGACGACGAAACTGCGGGAGCTGCGCCAGGCGGACGCGTCGTGTCTGCTCACGATGATTTCGACCGACGACGTCAGCCGGTTCATCTCCCCGCCGCCGACGACGCTCGAGGGCTATCAGCAGTTCATCAGCTGGAGTCACCGGCGGCGCGGCGACGGACGATATGTCTGTTTTGGAGTCGTTCCCGCGAGCCACGAGACGGCGGTCGGCATCTTCCAACTGCAGATGCTGCCCCTCGACGCGCCCGAATGGGGCTTTGCGATCGGCTCGTCGTTCTGGGGCACCGGGGTGTTCGTGGATGCTGCCGAAGCCGTCATCGATTTCGCGTTTCGCGGCATGGGACTGACCCAGCTCGGCGCGCGCGCGACCGTCGACAACGGCCGCGGCAACGGCGCCCTCCGGAAGATTGGCGCCGTGTGTGAGCGTGTGATTCCCGGCGGCCTGATCACGCACCGCTGTCCGCTCGATCAGTACTACTGGACCGTATCGGCCGATGGACGGCCACATCGAAAGGTGATTTGGATATGATGCTTCGCCATCTCCTCCTGCTCGCGGTCGTCCTTCTGCTGCCCGTGACTCCCGTGCTGGCGCAAGGCGTCCAGTCGGGCACCGTGACCGGGCTCGTCACGTCGTCTGACGGAGCCCCGCTCCCTGGCGTGACGATCGTCGCGATGTCGCCGGCGCTGCAGCAGGAGCGCCTGACGACGAGCGACGTCAACGGCGTGTACTACCTCCGGACGCTGCCACCCGGCGAGTACGAGGTGCAGTTCGCACTCGACGGGTTCCAGGCCGCGATGCGCACCGGCGTCGTGGTCGCCGTTGGCGGCACGACTGAGCTGGACGCGACGCTCGGCGTGGCAGCGGTGACGGAGGTGGTCACGGTCACGGCCGAAGCACCTTCTCCCCTCGCGGCGCCCTCGACCGCACGCAACGTCGCGAAGACGACGATCGACGCGCTCCCCGTCAGCCGTCGCCCGACGGACGTGGCGGAGCTCGCGCCGGGCCTCACGACGAACACGTACAACGCCGGGCAGCTGGCCGTGTCCGGCGCGTTCGGGTTCGACAACCTCTTCATGGTCAATGGTGTCGACACCAACGACAACGTGTTCGGGACGCAGAACAATCTCTTCATCGAGGATGCCGTCCAGGAAGTCTCGGTGATCACCTCGGGCGCGCCGGCGTCGTACGGACGGTTCAGCGGCGGTGTGGTCAACGTCATCACGCGAAGCGGCGGCAACAGCTTCAGCGGCAGCGTGCGGGAGACGCTGAGCAACCCGCAGTGGGTGACCGAGACGCCCCGCGAGCGGCAGAACGGCATCTCGCATGCGGACGTGCTGGGCACGACGCACGAGGGCACGTTCGGCGGGCCAATCCGGCGCGATCGCCTCTGGTTCTTTGCCGCAGGCCGCTACGAGTCGGCGGCCATCGCGGGCACCTTCACGCAGACGGCAGGCGCCTACACGCGAACCGACACGAACCGGCGCGGCGAGCTGAAGCTGACCGGGACGCCCGCGCCAGGCCACACGCTGCAGGCTGATTACATCGTCAACCACACGCGGCAGGCCAACGCGTCGGGGATTCCGGCGAGCCGCCTCGTCGATGCGAGCACGCTCGTGACCAGGACGCTTCCCAACGCGCAGCTCGTCGCCAGCTACAGCGGCGTCGTCGCCAACCGTGTGTTCGCGACCGCGCAGTTCTCGCGCAAACGCCAGGGCTTCCGCGGGAGCGGCGGTTCGAGCGCCGCGATCGTCGACTCGCCGTTCCTGACGCTCGGCGCGGCTGCCGGCGTGCCGGGCGGGCTCTTCTACCATGCGCCGTATCTCGACGCGACCGATCCCGAGGATCGCAACAACCGGCAGATCGCGGCCAGCGTCTCGTACCTGCTCTCGAGCCGGTCGACAGGAAGCCATGACCTCAAGGCCGGCGTGGAGTCGTTCGTGAACACCGCGATCGGCGGCAACTCCCAGTCGTCCACCGGCTATGTGTTCGCCGCCGACTACGCCGTCCAGAGCGGCAGGCCTGTCATCGGTTCGGACGGACGTCCCGTGCCGGTGTTCGTGCCCGGCGTGTCGCAGGCGTGGAACTTCCAGGCGGTACGCGGCGCCCAGCTCGACATCCGGACAACGTCGCTCTACCTGCAGGATCGCTGGGTGGCGACGCCGAGGCTGACACTCGACCTCGGCGTGCGCGCGGAGATCGTGCGGGGTGAAGCCACCGGCGATATCACCACCGTCGACGCCTCTTCCGTGATGCCGCGCCTCGCCGCCACCGTCGACCTCTCAGGCGAGGGCCGCACGGTCCTGCAGGCCACCTTCGGCACCTACGCGGGCCGGTACGGCCAGGTGCAGTTCGCCACCAACACGAACGTCGGCCGGCCGAGCGAAGTCGACTACGTCTACGGCGGCCCCGCCGGCCGCGGACGCGATTTCGCGCCCGGCTTCGATCTGAGCAACTACACGCGCGTCGTGTTCGCGAACTTCCCGACGGCAAACATCCGCGTGGCCGACGATCTCGAGTCGCCCCTCGTCACCGAGGCGACGGCCGCCCTCGGCCGCGCGATCGGTCAGGGCGGATACGCGAAGGCGACCTACGTCTGGCGCCGCACGTCGCGGCTGGTCGAGGACTTCGTCGATCTCACCACGGGCACGACGACGGTCCCGCTGGTGGGCACGCTCACCAACCGCGTCCTCCGCAACACCAGCACACCCGATCGCGATTACGCGGCGGTCGTCCTCGAGGCCTCTCACAGGAGCGCCGACCGGTTGACGGTCACTGCGGACTACACGCTGCAGGTGCGGAATCACGGCAACTTCGTCGGCGAAGGGCCGAGCCAGCCGGGGATCCCCTCCGTGTTTGGCAACTACCCGGAGGTTTTCGGCCCCGACCTCGATCGGCTGATGCCCGACGGGCGTCTCGACAGCTTCCAGCGTCACAAGCTGCGCGTCTATGGTGTGCTGCTGCAGCCGCTCGGCCGCTTCGGCGCCCTCGACGTCGCGCCGCTGTGGCGTGTGAATTCCGGCACGGCGTACAGCCTGACCGCGAGCGTGCCGCTCACCGCGCAGCAGCTCGCGCGCAATCCGGGCTATCCCTCGGCCGACGTGAGCCCGTTCGTCCGCCAGCTCGTGTTCTTCGGCGAGCGCGGCGCCCACGAGTTCAAGGGATACGGGCTCGTCGATCTGGCGCTGACCTATCGCGTGCCGCTCTGGCGGTCCGTGGCGCCATGGGCGAAGGTCGAGTTCTACAATCTGTTCAACAACCAGAAGCAGATTGCGTGGGACCGTACCGTGAGCGCGGATCCGTCGAGCGCGCGCGACGCCAGCGGTCTGCCGACGGGATACCTCCGAGGACCGCGATTCGGCCAGGCCACCGCGGACAATCAGTTCCCGCAGCCGTTCGCTGGCCAGATTGGCGGCCGCGCGTTTCGGATGGCGTTCGGCGTGCGTTTCTGACACACCTCTCTTTCCCTCGACCGGCGGGCGCGTCTGGTACGGTGCTTGATACCCGACGCCCGCCGGTCGGGTAATCGACACAGTTCATCGGACCGTTTTCTCTCGCAGCGCCCGCATTTTGCGCTCGAGACGTTGACGTCGATCCGCGAGCGGGTGTCGGAATCCCGGCACACTGTCGCGCCACCGACATCACCGGGCATCAGATTATGACGAACAGCCGTCCCTCTTCAGTTCTCGTCGTCGATGACGACGCCGATCTCCGTCAGACGGTGTCCGAGTCGCTCGAAGCCGCGGGTTTCGCGGTGTCGCAGGCCCGCGACGCCGCCGACGCGTCCGACCGGCTCGAGGCGTTTGCCTACGATGGTCTGGTCGTCGACCTGTGCCTTCCCGACGCCAACGGCATGGGTGTGCTCGAGGGCGCGCTCGACCGATATCCGGAGATCAAGGCCGTCGTCATGACCGGCTTCGGCGGCGTCACCGAAGCCGTGAAGGCGATCAAGCGCGGCGCGATCGACTTTCTGATCAAGCCGTTTCAGCTCACACAGCTGGCGCGCGTCCTCCGTACCGCCATCGACCAGCGGCGTCTGCAGCTCGAAAGCGCGGATCTGCGTGCACAGCTGAGCGGCCGATTCAGCTTCGACAACATCGTGGGCCGCGACCCGGCCATGCAGCGGCTCTTCTCGACGCTCGAGCAGATCGCGCCGATGCACAGCACGGTGCTGCTCCACGGCGAGACCGGCACGGGCAAGGAGCTGGTCGCCCGCACAATCCATCACCATTCGTCGCGCACCGCGCACCGCTTCGTCGCCTTCAATGCCGCGGCGATTCCAGAGGGGCTCATCGAGGCGGAGCTCTTCGGGCACGTGAAGGGCGCGTTCACCGGCGCCGTCGCCACGCGCGTCGGGCGCTTCGAGCTCGCGCACCGGGGCACGCTCTTCATCGACGAAGTGGCGATGATGCCGATGCCGCTGCAGGCCAAGCTGCTCCGCGCGCTGCAGGAGCGCGAAGTCGAGCGCGTCGGCGAGTCGAAGCCGATGAAGGTCGATATCCGCGTGATCGCCGCCACCAATGTCGACCTGCGAAGGCTGGTGGCGGAGGGCCGGTTCCGTGAGGACCTGTACTACCGCCTGAACGTCATCCCGATCACGCTGCCGCCGCTCCGCGCGCGGCGCGGCGACATTCCGCTGCTGGCGCAGCGCATGATTCAGAAGGCGTGTGGCGAGAACGGGCTGACGCCGAAAGCGCTGACACAGGACGCGCTCCGCACGCTCATGGCCTACGACTGGCCCGGCAACGTCCGCCAGCTCGAAAACGCCGTCGAGCACGCCGTCGCGATGAGCCTGCAGGCAGCCGAAATCACCACCGACGCGCTGCCGGAGGAAGTCCGCCAGCCGGCGGCTGCGGAGGTCCAGCACGCGATCCCGATTCCCGAGGACGGTCTCGACTTCAGCACCGTGATCTCGCAGATCGAGCGCGATCTGATCCAGCGCTGCCTCGAGAAGACCGGCGGCAACAAGCGACAGGCGGCGCGGCTGCTCAATCTGAGCCGGACCACCTTTCTCGACAAGCTCCAGCGTCTGCGCCTGGCGGAGGCCGCCGCTTAGCCCGGAAAATTCACGAAGGGGCCGATTTCGGTAGAGACACAAACGCCTCCGCATGGTAGAAAGTCGTTGCCACACGATCCTTCTCCACCACGGAGGCG
>JACPCS010000006.1 GCA_016184455.1 Acidobacteriota bacterium | reverse complement strand
CACCGGCACGACCGGGAAGACGTGATCGACGAGATGCGCCGCGCGTTCGGCCATGCGGCGTCCACCACAGCTCGGACACACGGCCCGGCCCTTACAGGAAAACGGCACCAGGCGATCGAGCCCGCACCGGCCGCAGTGAAACCGGGCGAACCCACCCGTAAGGAACCCGCAGTGCAGGAAGCCCCGGAACTCCTCCTCGATGAACCGCGGCAGCGCGTCCCGCTCGTAGACGCGCGCCGCCTCGGCGCGGAACATCTCGAAATGATCGCGGACCACCTGATACAGCACGCCCTGCGCAGGCGACTTCGGCGTGTAGTCTGGGGAGGGGCGTCCCACGCCCCAGACGTCGCGAAGCGCGCGCCACAGGGGTCACGGCGCCGTTTCCCAGGAAATCCACGCGATCTCGACGACGGCCCCGGGTGATCGTTGCAGATTCTGCGTACTCGGCAGGGCCCGCCGATGGCAGAATCTGCGATGTTCCTGCGCGACGCCTCGCCACGGTCGCCAGGCGACCGGAGTGCTTATCGCCGCGACCGGCGAGTTCGGCGCCGAGTCCGAGCGCCCGTTCTGCGCGCCGCTGCGGGCACGAGCATCCGCACCTCCTCGACGCGGCCCGCCATGACCGCTCGCCCCAGCGACGTCAGGGTGAGCGTGCGGTACCGATCGGCCGACGTCGCAATCAGGCCGGCGGCGCATGCCGACTCGATCCACTGCCCGATCAGCCGCGGCTCGCAGTGCCGGAGCAGACCCGTGGTGGACAGCCGGGTCAATTCCACGGGCAGCTCCTCGGTGTCTCCAGCCAACATCGCCACGATCTTGCGCCGGCCGTACGGCCGCGGCGTCCGCGCAAGGCCCGACAGGATCTTCCGGACCATCAGGCGCTCGGCCTCGCCGATCGCCTCGCGGCGATCGCACGTGCCACAGGCGCCGCACGGCTCACCCGCCGCGGGATCGCCGAAATAGCGCAGGATGGTCATCCGCAGGCACGCGGCCGTCTCGGCATACGCCATCATCCGGCGCAGCTTCGCGTGCTCCAGCGCCTTCCGGCGATCGAGCTCCTCCCGGTCGATGTCCGCGCGCGGCCTGCGCCCCTCGTCCTCGCGGGCGTGGTCGATCAGGAACTCGCGGGTCTTCACGTCGGCGTACGTCCAGAGCAGCGTCGCGGTGGCCGGACGGCCATCGCGCCCCGCCCGTCCGATCTCCTGGTAGTACGCCTCGATCGACCCAGGGAGATCGGCGTGCACGACCGCCTCGATATCCGGGCGATCGATGCCCATGCCGAACGCGTTGGTCGCGCAGACGACGCGGAGCGCGCCCGAGGCGAAGCGGTCCTGCACGCGCGTGCGCGCCGCCTCGGGCATCCCGCCGTGGTACGCGCCGGCCTCGAGGCCGGCGGCCTGGAGCACGGCCGCCGCGGTTTCCGCCCGCGCCCGCGTGGCCGTGTAGACGAGCGCCCGCCGATCGCCCACGAGCGACGGCAGCACGCGCTGCTTCTCGGCCTCGCCCGACACCGGCCGGACCGCCGGGTGGATGTTGGGCCGATCGAAGCCGGCAACGATGACCTCCGGCTCGGAGAGACCGAGGAGGTGGACGATGTCATCGCGGACTTCCGGCGTGGCCGTGGCCGTCAACGCGGCAAGGGGCGGACGTCCGGCCTGCCCGTCGGCCCGACGACATGAGGCCGCGGCCCCTCGAAGACGCCGGTAATCGGGCCGGAAGTCGTGCCCCCACTCCGAGACGCAGTGCGCTTCGTCCACGATGAAGCGTGCCACCGGCAACGCCTCCAGCAGACGCCCGAAGGACGGGGACGCAAACCGCTCCGGCGCCACGTACAGCAGCCGCAGGGCGCCGGCGCGTGCGGCGTCGAGCGCGGCGCGGCGCGCCTCGGCCGAGGCCATCGAGTGGAGAGCCGCCGCCTCGATGCCGCGCCGCAGCAGGTCGTCGACCTGGTCGAGCGACTTGCCCGATCCGGTGGGCATCACCGCGAGCACATCGCGCCCCTCGAGGACGGCGCGCACCACGGCCTCCTGGCCGGGACGGAATGACGCGTGTCCGAAATGCTGCCGAAGGGATTCTATCGCGTCGACCATGCGCTCTGCGGGGCAAGTGTACCGTCGTCGGCCGCGTGGACCACTCGCTGCGGCGAACGCGTGATGGCAGGAGGCGTCCGACGAACCCAGAAGCAGGGTGCTGAAAAAGTGACTCGCCAGGGATCGACACGGTGATCGTCCCCTACTGCCATGCTCCCACCTCTTCCGAAGGGAGCAGCCGCATGCGTGGACCCGACGAGCAGACCAAGGACATGTTCAGCTACCTGTCTCCGGAGCAGCGTGTCCGGCAGGATCACCCGCTGCGAGCGATCCGCCGGATGACGGACGACGTGCTCCGGTCGCTGTCGCCGCGCTTCACGAAGATGTACTCGGACATCGGCCGGCCGTCGATTCCGCCCGAGCAGTTGCTCCGCGCGCTGCTGCTGCAGGCGCTCTACACCATTCGCAGCGAGCGGTTGCTGATGGAAGAAATCGACTACAGCGTGCTGTTTCGCTGGTTCATCGGCCTGAGCATGGATGATCCGATCTGGTCGCCCACGGTCTTCAGCAAGAACCGGGATCGCCTGCTGAAGGCCGACGTGGCCAGTGCGTTCTTTGACGCCGTGCTCAATCAGGCGCGGGACGCCGCGCTGCTGTCCGACGAGCACTTCACGGTCGACGGCACGCTGCTCGAGGCCTGGGCGAGTCTCAAGAGCTTTCAGCGCAAAGACGCTGGCCCGCCGCCGCCGCCGCCGCCGGATGATCCGGGCAACCCGACGGTGAATTTTCACGGAGAAAAGCGGAAGAACGACACGCATGCTTCGACGACCGATCCTGATGCGCTCCTCTATCGCAAGGGCCAGGGCAAGGAAGCGAAGCTGGCGTATCTCGGCCATGTGCTGCTCGACAATCGGTATGGCCTGGTCGCTAATGTGTGTGCCACCGCGGCGACGGGGACGGCGGAGCGGGAAGCCGCGTTGGACCTGCTGAAGCCCGCGCGGCACGCGAAGACGGTCGCGGGTGATAAGAACTATGACGTGGCCAGCTTTGTCGCCGACGTGCGCGAACTGGAGATCACGCCGCACGTCGCGCAGAAGGCGCAGAGCGCGATCGATGGGCGAACGACACGGCACGCGGGGTACGCCATCAGCCAACGCAAACGCAAGCTGGTCGAACAGGTGTTTGGCTGGATGAAGACGGTCGGCGGGCTGCGCACACTGCGGCATCGCGGAGGCGAACTCGTCGACTGGATCGTGACCTTCACGGCGGCGGCCTACAACCTGATCCGGCTGCGCACGCACTTGGCGATGGCGTAGTGTCGATGAACCGCCGCCAGATCGATCGCTCAGCGATGGCACACACAACGAGTGGGAGCGGCGCTGCGACATGAACGCACTCACGAACACACTCGACGGCTTGGGAATCGGCTCGCGAGTCACTTTTTCATCGTCCTGCTAGGACCACTATACGGCTCCTCACAACGGGTACACGATTCTGGTTTGGAGCCGTATAGCGGTCCGAGAACCGAGAAGTCAGAAGTGTGAACTGCGGTAGCTGTTCCACGCGCTCCGTCCCGGTTCGGGATCCCACATCGTGTACGGCAGATGCGTGCCCGCACCTTCGAGCATCCCTTTCACTTCGGGCGTGACGCCGGCGAGGCGCAGGCGGACCCCGCGCCGCTCGAGATCTCGGCCCAATACGATCCCGATAGATTTGAAGGTCAATCCTTTGAAGCGCGCGCGAGGCGTACAGACTCAGGCGCGCGCGGATCCAGGTAACACGACGGACGCAGCCGCGACGACGAACGCGTCAAGGCTGGCCTTCTTCGTCCTTCGCAATGCTATTTCCCCCCGCGGCTCTTGATTCCCTGCGCCAGCATCTGCACCTTGAACACCGTCCCACCGCCCACGATGTACAGCGTCTTCATATCCGGACCGGCGAAGGCAAGGTTCTGCGGTCTTCTCGACGGCGTCATGGAGCCCACATACGCGCCCTGCGGAGTGAAGACCTGAATCTTCCCCGCGGCCGCCGTGTACAGCCGGCCCTGAGTATCGACTGTGAAACCGTCTCCTCCTCCGATCACTTTGCCGTCCGTCACGGGCAGGCCTTCATACTTGGCGAAGTTGCGGCGATTCGTCAGCGTTCCGTCGTTCTGGACATCGAAGGCGAGCACATACCCGGTGCCACCGCTGTTCACGTAGAGAATCTTCTCATCGGGGCTGAGCGTCACGCCGTTGGGGTTCACGTTGTCTACCACCTTGAGGACCGGGCCCCCGCGCGGTGGAAGATAGTAGACCGCCGGCGGCAAGGAAGGGTTCGGCAGGTTGGCCGGATCGGTGAAGTAGACACCGCCCTTCTTGTCGGCGATTAGATCGTTGGGGCGAACGAAAGGCTTCCCTTCGAAATTATCGGCAAGCATCGTTTCACTACCCTTGGGATACACCACTCTGACGCCCACCTTACCCGGAGCCGTCGTCGCACCGATGAGTCGGCCCTTGGGGCCCCAGGTCAAGCCGTTCGGACCACCCGCAAGAGCGGCATCCACGAAGACGGATTCCTTTCCGTCTTTCTCGACCTTGGCAATGCGGGCCAAGATGGTTTCGCAGAACACCATCGTGCCGTCAGGCAAGGCGATCGGCCCTTCCGTGCCTTGCAACGTCACCCCGGGGTCTCCGTGTCCAGGAACGTTTGCGATGACGACTTCTATCTTGGTCCCGCCTCTGATGACGCCAGGAATATCTTCCGCACTCGTGTCGGCAGGCGGCACCTCTGGAGCTCTCACCTGGCCTTGTCCCTGGCTCGATGCTGCGACAGAACCGAACATGGATACCGCTGCAAGGATCATTGATGCCCATCTCATGGACGGTGTCCTCCAGTGCCTCAGGCTATATCAATACCTATTGAGTTCAGCGCCCTAAAGCTGTAAAAAGTGGCGCAGCGATGCGAAGACTGGCTGTCACAACCATATTCGGTCTGTGGGGTCTGGCGGTCATTGCGTCGGCACAGACTCCGACCGCATCCCCCATGTGGACCGTATCCCCTGTCGATCGTTCCACAGTCGACTACTCGCACATGCCGCTCTGGGCATACGGTGTAGCCGAGAGACCGAATCCTGCCGACCCGCAGGCGGTGCAGGGCGCACCCGATGCTCCCCCGCCCGCGCCGATCCCGCCGGCGGAGGCCACGCGCAAACGGCGCGTCGAGGGTAGCCCGCTGACGTTCACCAGGCTGGAGATACGTGGGAACGTCGTGGATTGGTTCCCCGACGATCACCCGAATCCGATGCCGAGCATCATCAAGCGGGGGCCGGCGGCCCTCGGCAGCACCGGCAGGCCCTGTGGCACCTGCCACCTCTCCGACGGAAGCGGCCGCCCGGAAAACGCCTCTCCCGCCGGGTTGTCGGCGAAGTACATCCTTCGCCAGTTGAATGATTTCAGAAACGGCCTCCGGCACAGCGTGGAGCCTGGCAAAGGGAACTCGAACACGATGGTCATGCTCGCGAAAGCGATGACCGACGAGGAGATGAAGCAGGCGGCCGACTACTTCTCCGCAGTCACGTGGCGTCCGCACGTGACCGTGATCGAGACCAACCTGGTGCCGGCCACTCGCATCCAGGGTGAGCTGTTCATCCCCATCGCGAAGAAGCCGACCGAGCCGATCGGCAACCGCATCGTCGAGGTGCCGACCGATGTCGAGGTGAATCAGGTCCTGAGAAGTTCGCGCGGGACCTGGATCGCCTACGTGCCTGTTGGCGCGATCGCGCGAGGCAAGAACCTGGTCACGACCGGCGGCTCATCGATCGTGAACAATCAGATCGTCCTCGGGAGAGCCACGGCGTGCACCACCTGCCACGGGGCGGACCTCAGGGGCATGGCGCCGGACATTCCACCCCTTGCCGGCAGGTCTCCAAGCTATCTCGCGCGCGAGATCTTCGACATCCAGCAGGGGACGCGTGCTGGCTCGTACCCGCTGCTGCCACTGATGAAGAAGGCCGTCGAGAAATTGACTGCGGAGGACGTCATCGACATCACGGCGTACTTGGCGTCGCTGCCCGTTGCCGGCCCGGCCCCGGGCAACCTGACTCTCACTCGCCGCTAATCTCGATTCGATCCACTCGTTGCGTCGCGGGCGAACGCTCGGTGTCGGCCCGCGCCGCGAGCCGCGTCAGCCACCACACGGTGGCTCCAACCATCGCGAGCGGCAGGAGGGTGAGCATCGCGCTCATCGCTTGATAGGCCCAGGTGTTGTTACCGGTGCCGACCAAGCCGCACACCGGACAGGCCAGCGCTGAAGCAGGCGCAGCTGTGATCAGGCTTGCGGTCATTCCGACGGCTCGCCTAGAAGTAGACTCGCGCATAGAGGCGATTGACCTGCAGGTTCAGAACATTCACCGTGCGAATGTCGTCGGCAGTGTCGAGCTGGCGATCCGGTCCCGCGTGGACGAAGGTCCACGCCCACTGCTGCGCGATGATGCGGACGCGCTCCTCGGCGGGCGGGAGATCGATCTTGACGTCGGACCACACCCGAAGCGCCGCCGCGACGATGAAGACGTCGAAGATCAGGACAAGATAGTGCGGATAGGACACCCACCTCGTCTCGCTCGTCTTCTCCCCGGTGATATATCGAGCCTTCACGCCGGGACGCGCGCGGAACTCGAAGACGAACCAGACCAGGACGAGCTCGGCGGCCAGGAAGAAGGCGCCGACGATGAGCGCGATCCGCAGGATGAGGCCGTCGACGTCGGCCGCGTACGACGACGCCTGCGTGACGTACCAGGAAATCATGAGCGCTCCCTCATGACACCAGCAGGTAGGCCGCCAGCGCGAAAGCGAGCGCGCTCACGACTGTCATCAGGAACACTCGGCGCCCAATGACGACGGGATCCGGGTAGGGGGAACGGTGCGTCATCGGAGAGTGCCTCGCTCACCTGGACAGGGCACGCACGTAGGCCGCGATTTCTTTGATGTCCTCGGCCGACAAGGGCGCCGCGACGGCCCGCATCACGGGCCCGAACGCGTCGCCGGGCATCGTACCGCGCATGCCGTTCTTGAACTTCCGGATTTGAGCCGCCACGTACCAGTCGTCCATGCCGGCCAGCGGTGGAACGCTGCCAGCCTCAAAGCCGCTCCCGGTGACGCCGTGGCACGACGCGCAGAGGAGGTACGCCCTCTGCCCCGCCGCAGCGTCGCCACCGCCGATGGCCGTGGTGCTGGAGACGTGGGGCAGCGATGCGACGTGCCTCGCCACAGCCGTCGTCTCGATCTCGGAGCGCAGCTGTCGAGACATCGCCTGCATCCGAAGGCCTTCGCTATCGTCGGCGTGTCGACCTCGAACTCCCGTCTGGAACCGCTCGAGCTGGGCCGAGACGTACCAGGCGGGCAGGCCCGCGATCGCCGGCGCCCCAAGGCCGGCGGCACCGTGGCAGGGCACGCACGCTTCGAACAACTCGGCTCCGGAGATCGAGGCGGCAACGGAACTGCGCGCGCAACCGGTCATCGTCAGGACGCCCGTGAGGCTGCCGACGGCCGCCGTCATCCGTACGAATGACATGCCCATCAGGTGTCGCGCTTGTCGCGCGGGAGCTTAGCATAGCTGCGGACACAGCCGCCGTCCCGGTGCCATAATCCCCGCGGCAGGACTCCGCCGACTGCGACAGGAGACGCGCGATGACGACTCGCAGGGAATTCATCAGGGGCGCCGCCGCCTCAGGGCTTGCCTTCTGCAAGTGCAGCCT
Organism: Acidobacteriota bacterium; assembly: GCA_016184455.1. Classification (GTDB taxonomy): domain Bacteria; phylum Acidobacteriota; class Vicinamibacteria; order Vicinamibacterales; family UBA2999; genus MELF01. The sequence goes on along the minus strand of JACPCS010000006.1, from coordinate 208 downwards.
GATCGACGCCGTCCAGGCGCAGGGTTCGCACAAGCACCCGAATCTCGGCACCAGGCGCAAGCCCGTGTTCGTCAACGGCCGGCGCATCGGGATTATCGATGTGCATGCGCACTGCCTGTTTCGCGATGCCGTCGCGCTGATGGGTGCGGATGCGAAGAACGTCGAGCCGCCGGTCAAGGGTGGCCCCGAGCACTACATTCCGCTGAGC
>JACPCS010000057.1 GCA_016184455.1 Acidobacteriota bacterium | reverse complement strand
TGCCGACCCGCATCGCGCCGCGGGTGCTCGAGGCAGGCATCCTCATCAGGAGCGAGGGGGAGCCCGCCGGACGCGAGCTGGGCGTCCCGATTCGGTTCGCCGGACGTCTGGTTGCGGCACTCGTCTGCCGGTGGCCGCTCGATCGGCAGCCGCCCGCTAATGCAGCCGACTTCCTGGTGCTGGCCGCTGCGGTGGCGGCCCCGCGCGTCGATGCGCTCCTCGTGCGGACGCGCGACACGGCCGCGGCGGCCACGCGCGTGCCCGAGCTCGTCGGCGTGAGCGCCGCGATGGCCGACGTGCGGCGGGCGATCGAGCGGGCCGCGCGGGCGCCGTTTGCGGTGCTCGTCGAGGGCGAGAGCGGCGTCGGCAAGGAGCTGGCGGCGCGGGCCATCCACCAGCTCAGCCCGCGGCGGGAGCGGCGGTTCTGCGACGTCAACTGCGCCGCGCTGCCCGACGAGCTGCTCGAGTCGGAGCTCTTCGGCCACGCGCGCGGCGCGTTCACCGGCGCGGTCGCCGAGAAGGCGGGCCTCGTCGAGGATGCCAACGGCGGGACGCTCTTTCTCGACGAGGTCGGGGATCTCGCGCCGCGGGGCCAGGCCAAGCTGCTGCGCGTGCTCCAGCAGCAGGAAGTGCGGCGCGTCGGCGAGACGTTCGCGCGTCCCGTTGACGTCCGGCTGGTGACGGCCGCCAATCGCGACATGCGCGCGGAGGCCGCGGCCGGCCGCTTTCGCGCCGACCTCCTGTATCGGCTCGACGTGATCCGCATCGCGATTCCGCCGCTGCGCGACCGTCCGGAGGACGTTCCCGTGCTGGCCCAGCACCTCTGGCGCGTGGCGGCCGAGCGCGTCGGATCGACCGCGACGCTCACGCACGACGCGCTCGGCGCACTGGCGCGGTATCAGTGGCCGGGAAACGTCAGGGAGCTGCAGAACGTGATGGCGGCGCTCGCGGTCGCCGCGCCGGCGAGGGGACGCGTACGCGCCTCGCTTCTGCCAGCGATCATCACGGGCGCGACGGCCGTGACCTCACGGACCCTCGCGGAGGCGCGGCTGCAGTTCGAGCGTCGGTTCATCGAGGTGGCGCTGGCGCACGCCGCGGGCAGCCGCACGCGGGCGGCCGCCGAGCTGGGACTGTCGCGGCAGGGCCTCCTGAAGACGATGGCGAGACTGGGGATTACGTCGGCGGATCGTCAGTCTTCGTGCCTGACCTCGCGCCAGCCGGAGACGTGAAACATGCTCGACCCGACGTCCTGGCTGCTGGTCAGGCTGACGTTGCCGCTGACGCTGTTGTCGTCCGGATTCTGCGTACTCGTCGCGTTCTCGGCCACGATCTGGCCGAAGAGCACTACGTTGCCGCCGATGTCGATCTGTTCGTGCACGAGCATCTGCCCCTCGTCGCCGAGGAATCCAGCCTGGAACGTGCCGCCCAACACAAGGTCGACGTCAGTCACGAACAGGAGATTGCCGGCGCCCGGCGCAGGGCGAATGTAGTTGTTGCCAGTTCCCGTGATCGTTCCCTCGGCGATGATGGTCGCCTCAGCGGGCGCGATGGCCGTGCCGGACGAGACGGTCACCGGACCCTCCGCGTAGAACACGCCCGTGGCCATGCTGCCGGCCGCGTCGATCAGCGTCCACTCACCGCTCCACCCCTCGGCTTTGCAATTCGGGCTGCAGTCGACAGTCGTGCCGGTGTCGACGTCCTCGAGCGTTCCGTCATCGTGCAGGATGTAGTCGGCCCACGACAGAAAATCGCTCGCGCGGATCTCGGGCAGATCGAGCAGCGGCTTTCCGCCTCCGCTGTCGTCCGGATTGGTGGTGACGGTCGGCAGATCACAGTCGTCACACGTGCCGGAGGCCGTCGCCGTTCCCAGCTCCGTGGGGACACCCGCGATCACGGGCGTGCCCGCGATCGTCAGATCGCCGTTGGCGTGGACGCCGCCGATCGCGTCACCGGTCACACTGATGGCGACCGCGCTCCCGTTGAGGTCGAGGTCGCCGCCGGTCACGAGCGCCGGCAGCCGGTACGGGCTGACGATCGCCTCGAGGCGCACGCTGGCGCCATTGTCGTGGGAGCCGATGGCCTGGATCACGATCGTGTCGTTGTTGTCATTCAGTGGGTCGCCGTCTTCTTGATAGATGCTGCTGAGCCCGCTCAGGTCCGTCGCGTCTTCTTCGCCGCGCAAATCCTCGTTATCTTCGTCCATCAGATAGACGCGATACGACGTGTCGCTCGCGACGTTCACCGCATCGGCGTCGTCGCCGAAAGACAGGTTGACGCCGTAGTTGGTCACGAGCCAGTCCGGATCGGCATCGACACCGGCCAGCAGCGCATCGATCGCCGCGCCGGCGCTGCCGAAACCGTTCTGCTTCCAGGCGACAATCCAGGCCGTGAGCACTTCCGAGGCGTGGTTGATCCCTGCTTCCGCGGCGGCCCGCGCTTGCGCGGCCGTCTCGTGGTTGCGCGCGACGAGCGTTTCGGTCTGGCCGCTGATGGCCAGCGCCGAGGCGAGCGCCGTCATGATCATCAGGAGCAGCAGGACGCCGATCAGCGCGGTGCCGCGCTCGCTGGAGCGCGAGGATGGGCCGGCACGGACACAGCGGGGGAGGAACCGGCGCATTGTCGGTTTCAGTCCTATAGTACGCCAAATCGGCAGGTCCGCTGAATTCCGCAGGCGCCCGCCCGCTTCACACGGGTGCACGGAATGGCACTCGGGCTGCCGTATAATCGCCGCGACTCTCGTGGCCAGGAGGTCCCTCATGACCCGCTTCGGCCCTCTCGTCGTCGGCGCCGCCATTGCGATGTGGAGCGCGCACCCGGCGGCCCAGACGAAGACGTTTACCGCACGCCTGTCCGTCGTGCCCCTGACCGTGGCCATGCAGGAGACGGTGGCGGGCCAGGGGGCCGCGACGGCCGTCCTCGCCGGCAACCGGCTGACCGTCGAGGGGAAGTTCGACGGCCTGCGTTCGCCGGCCACGAGCGCGCGGCTGCACGTCGCGCCGCGCGCGAGGCGCGGCGCGGCGATCGGCGAGTTGGACGTGTCGCGCGCCACGAGCGGAACGTTCAAAGGGAGCGTCGAGCTGTCTGATCGCCAGCGTGAGGCGCTCGATACGCTGTCGCTCTACATCCAGATCAACAGTGAGAAGGCTCCAGACGGGAATCTCTGGGGCTGGCTGTTCCCGCAGGAGGTCAAACGATGAGGCGCATTGCGACGTATCTGGCCACGGTGGGCGCGCTGAGCGTGGCCGTGACCAGCGGGCAGCAGCCATCCGCACCGGCCGGGTTCACCGACGCGCAGGTCGCGGCGGGCCGCGCGCTCTACGACGGCAGGTGCGCCGGATGCCATCTGCCCGATTTGCGCGGGAACAACGAAGCTCCGGCGCTCGTCGGCCCGAGCTTCTCCTGGCGCACGCGCCCGCCGCAGGATCTCGTCGGCTTCATCCAGAAGGCGATGCCGCCCGGGGGACCGGCGCTCTCCACGGATCAGGCGCTCAGCGTGACCGCGTACATCCTGCAGGCCAACGGTGGTCAGGCCGGAGCCGCGGCGCCACAGGCGGCGGCGCAGGGCGATGGCGGCTCGGCGCCCCGAACGGGGCTGACGCTGCCGGGCGAGGTGCCGAACTTCGTACCGGTGACCGACGCGATGCTGCGAAACCCGCCGCCGGGCGACTGGCTGATGGTCCGCCGCAACTACCAGGCGTGGAGCCACAGTCCGCTCACCGAGATCACGCCCGCGAATGTCGGCCGGCTGCGACTCGCCTGGGTGTGGGCGATGAACGAGGGCGGCCAGAGTGAGCCATCGCCGCTCGTCCACGACGGCATCGTGTATCTGATCAACACCGGCAACATCGTACAGGCCCTCGACGGGCGGACCGGCGAGCTGATCTGGGAGCACCACGTCGGGCCGGAAACCGCGAGCACGATGCGCAACATCGCGATATACGAGGACAAGGTCTTCGTGGCCACCGGCGACGCGCGGCTCGTGGCGCTCGAGGCGCGCACGGGCCGGCTCGTGTGGGACGTGCCGCTGACGTCGCGGAACAAGGGATTCACGAACAGCAGCGGGCCGGTCGTCATCCGCGGGAAGGTGATTCAAGGACTCACCGGCTGCGCGCGCTTCCAGGACGATCGCTGCTCCATCAGCGCCTATGACGCCGCCACCGGCAAGCCGCTCTGGAAGTTCTACACCGTCGCCCACCGCGGCGAGCGGAACGGCGACACCTGGGGCGACGTGCCCGACATGTTCCGCAAGGGGGGCGAGACCTGGATCACCGGCAGCTACGATCCCGATCTCGATCTCACGTTCTGGGGCGTGGCGCAGGCGAAGCCGTGGGTCGCGGCGAGCCGCAACATGAAGACGTCGGACCGCGTGCTGTACACGAGCAGTACCGTCGCGCTGCGGCCCGACACGGGCGAGCTCGCGTGGTTCTATCAGCATTCGCCCGGCGAGTCGCTCGATCTCGACGAAGTGTACGAGCGCGTCCTCGTCGATGCCGGCCCGCGGAAATTCGTGTTCACGATCGGCAAGCCCGGCATCCTGTGGCGGCTCGACCGCACGTCCGGCGAGTTCGCCGGCTACAAGGAGACGGTGTTCCAGAACGTGTTCGACCGCATCGACCTCGAGTCGGGGGTGCCGCGGTATCGCGCGGAGATCATGAACGCCAAGGTGACCGAATGGGTCTCGTCGTGCCCGAGCACGGAGGGCGGGCACAACTGGCACGCCACGAGCTATCACCCGGGGACCGGCCTGTTGATCATTCCGCTCGCCCAGTCGTGCATGGAGCTTGCGGGCCGCAAGGTGGAATTCGTCGAGGGGTCGGGCGGCACGCAGGGCGACCGGAAGTTCTTCGAGATGCCGGGGACGAACGGCAACATCGGCAAGCTGGCCGCCTACGACGTCAACACGCTGCGCGAGGTCTGGAGCGTCGAGCAGCGGGCGCCGTTCCTGACGGCGGCGCTCTCGACGGCGGGAGGACTGGTGTTCGCCGGCGACCTCGATCGCTACTTCCATGCCTACGACGTGCGGGACGGCAAGGAGATCTGGAAGATTCGGCTCGGCACCTCCGTTCAGGGATTCCCCGTGTCGTTCACCGTGGGCGGCAAGCAGTACATCGCGGTGTCGACCGGGCTTGGGGGCGGCAGCCCGCGCAACGTGCCGCGGACGATCGCGCCCGATGTCCGGCACCCGTCGACGGGCAACGCGCTCTACGTCTTCACGCTGAGCGAATAAGACGGTTCTCGGGTTCACGGGTGCTCTGGTGCTTCGGTTCCGGTGCATAGGTTCAGGGTTCATCGGTTCGCAGGTGGTTCACCGGTTCGTACCCTTGTGTGCACCAAAGCACCCGTGAACGTGAGAACCGGAACCTGAGCACCTGAGCACCGAAGCACCCAAGAACCCGCTTGCTTCGGTACCTCGTCCGTCGTCTCGCACTCACGATCCCGGTGCTTCTGGACGTCGCCACGCTCGTCTTCGCGCTCATTCACGACGACGCTCGCCCTCACCAGTATCTCCGTCCCGAATTTCTGGTTCGGCCCGCTGTGCAACGGTGATATCAAGCCCGGGGGGAGATGATGGCTGCGAACGCGAAAGCGAGGCACAATTCTGCAAGCACGGGATGAACGCCGCATGAGCCTGCAGCCTGAATCCGCGCCCGGCCGGCGCACCTTCCTCTCCGCGCTCCGCGTGTATGCAGAGCGGCGCGCGTTCGTCATGATCGCGCTGGGGTTCTCGGCCGGGCTTCCGTACTTCCTCATCTTTGACACGCTCTCCGCCTGGCTGCGCGCTTCGGAGATCTCGCTCGAGGTGATCGGCGTCTTCAGCCTCGTCACCCTGGTGACCAGCTTCAAGTTCATCTGGGCGCCGTTTGTCGATCGCGGACGGATCCCGGTGCTCACGAGTCTCGTGGGACATCGCCGTTCCTGGATGCTGGTGTGCCAGGGGCTGATCATGCTCGGACTCTGGTTGATGGCGGCGTCGGACCCAGCCCGTAGTCTCGGTACCATCGCGGTCTTCGCGGTGCTCGTTGGCCTGGTCTCCGCCACACAGGACATCGCCATCGACGCATGGCGCATCGAGGCGGCAGAGGTGTCGAGACAGGGCGCCATGGCAGCGGCGTATCAATGGGGGTACCGGGCTGCGATCATCACGGCCGGGGCCGTGCCGCTGCTGCTCGCCGACAGCTACGGGTGGAATCTCTCGTATGCCGTGATGGCGGTCCTGATGGGCGTCGGCATCGCCGCCGTGCTGGCCGCGCCGCGCGAGCAGCGCCATGCCATCCGTGCCATCGAGACCGGAGACATCCCGGCCGCTGCCGGCCGCGAAGCGCTGGAATGGATCGCCCGCCTCGCGATCCTCGCGCTCGGCGCCCTCGTGCTCGGCTCGGGGCTCGCAGCCAACGCCGGCGTGTTTGCGAACGTGCTCCGCGGCATCGGCGCGGCGGGGGCGGCCGACGCCGTGCTCGTCGCGTGGGCGTCGGACGCGGCGGTTGTGGCGCACCTGGCCGCGGTGGCGATCGGGTTGGGCCTGATCGCGCTCGTCGCGGTACCCCTTCCCGGCGCGCGCACGCGGCCGGGCGTCTACCTCTCGTCCGCACTGATCGATCCGCTGCGCGACTTCTTCTCGCGGTATCAGTCTGCGGCGGGGTTGATCCTCGGCCTGATCTGCCTGTATCGCATCCCTGATTTTGTGCTGAACATCATGAACCCGTTCTATCTCGATCTCGGCTACACGCTGACCGAGATTGCGGAGGTGCGGAAGATCTTCGGCGTCTTCATGACGATGTTCGGCGTGTTCGCGGGGGGCCTGGCGGTGGCGCGCTACGGGCTGCTGCGCGCGATGGTGATCGGCGCGTTCGCGGGGCCGGTGAGCAATCTGCTGTTCATCTGGCTCGCGCTGCAGGACCACAGCCTGATCGCGCTCTTCGCCGCAATCGGACTCGACAACGTCGCGGGCGGCTTTGCCGGCACCTGCCTCATCGCATACATGTCGAGTCTCACGTCGGTCGGCTTCACGGCCACGCAGTACGCCCTCTTTTCGTCTCTCTACGCCATTCCAGGGCGGCTGATTGCCTCCCAGTCGGGCCGCATCGTGGAAGGCGCCGCCCGTTTTGCGGATACTGGCGGCATGCTGGCCGGTGTGAGGAGTTTCTTCGCGACCTACGCGCCAGACAACTTCGCCACGGCCGTCGAGCGATCGGGCGTCAGCCCCGCGGCCCTGGGCACCGGCTACGTCGTGTTCTTCACGTACTCGGCGCTGATTGGCGTATTCGCGCTGGTGCTCTCGTTCCTGGTCCTGCGCCGCCAGGAAGAGGCCGTGCCAGTATCCCGTGCGGCCGATGCCGCGCCGAGACCGGTCCACTGACCTCGTGACGATGTTCTCCGCGAGCGACGCGTATGAACGTCGTCCTTGCGCAGGCACGACACGGGAACGAACGGAGTGGCGTTCGAAATCGGGATGCGCAGCGCCTTGGCTCAGGGTTCATCGGTTCGCAGGTGGTTCACCGGTTCGTACCCTTGTGTGAACCAACCAAGGGCTCCGCCCCTTGATATCCCCGCGGAACCCCTTGGCTGGTTGCCAGTATCTTCTGCCGCGCTTCGCGCGGCTAGGACCGCTATGCGGGCGGACGCAACGAGTAGAAATTCGCGTTCCGGGCCGCATAGCGGTCCAAAGCACCAGTGAACGTGAGAACCGGAACCTGAGCACCTGAGCACCGAAGCACCCAAGAACCCCATGCTTCGGTACCTCGTCCGTCGTCTCGCACTCACGATTCCGGTGCTGCTCGGGGTCGCCACGCTCGTGTTCGCGCTCATTCACCTCATTCCGGGCGATCCGGCGCAGGCGATGCTCGGCGAAACGGCCGCGCAGGAGGATGTCGACGCGCTGCGCCGCCGTCTCGGGCTCGACCGGCCGCTCGTCGAACAGTACGGCCTCTTTCTCGCGGGGGTCGCCCGCGGCGATCTCGGCACATCGCTGCGCACGAACGAGCCGGTCGCGCAGGCGATTCTCACGCGCGTGCCGGCGACGCTGGAGCTCGCGGCCGCGGCGATGCTGGTGGCGATCGGCGTCGCCATTCCGCTCGGGATCATCGCGGCGGTCGGCCGCGGCACCTTCGTCGACCATCTCGCGACCACGCTGGCGCTCACCGGCATGTCGGTCCCGAACTTCTGGCTCGGGCCGCTGCTGGCGATTGCGTTCGCCGTCGAGCTCGGCTGGCTGCCGGTGTCGGGCCGTGGTACGCCGGCGCATCTCGTGCTGCCGGCCATCTCGCTCGGCGCGGCGCTGGCGGCCATCCTCGCACGCATGACCCGGGCATCGCTCCTCGAGGAGCTGCGGGAGCCCTACGTGCAGGCCGCGCGCGCGCGCGGCGCGTCGCGGCCCCGCGCCGTGCTGCGCCACGCCTTCCGCAACAGCCTGATTCCGGTCGTCACGCTCATCGGGCTGCAGTTCGGCGCGGTGCTGACGGGCGCCGTGATCACGGAGACGATCTTCGCGTGGCCCGGCATCGGGCGCCTGCTGATCCAGTCGATCGGCTTCCGCGACTACCCGCTCGTGCAGGGCTGCATTCTGTTCATCGCGGTCACGTACGTCGGGATGAACCTGCTGACGGATCTGGTCTACGGCGTGCTCGATCCGCGGATTCGCTATGACTGAACGCAACTCCCAAGGCGCCAGCTCCCAATTCCCAAGGAGTTGGATGTGTGTGGGAGTTGGGAGTTGGGATTTGGGATTTGGGATCTGGGAATTGGGAATTGGCTAGAGTTGGCGCGCTCATCGTCCTCGCGGCCGTGGCGGCAGCCCTCCTCGGCCCGTTGCTGACGCCGTACGACCCGGCCGCGCAGCAGCTGGCGCTGCGGCTCGAGGGGCCGAGCGCGGCGCACTGGTTCGGCCTCGACGAGCTGGGGCGCGACATCTTCGCGCGCGTGCTGGCGGGGGCGCGCATCTCGCTCATGGTCGGCATCGTGGTCGTCGGGGTGTCGTCCACCATCGGAATCGCGCTCGGGTCGGTGGCGGGCTATGTCGGTGGGCGCGTCGACGAGGCGATCAGCCGCGTCATCGACGTCCTGCTGGCGTTTCCCGGGCTGCTCCTGGCGATTGCGCTCGTCGCGGTCCTCGGCCCGAATCTGACGAACGTAGTGCTCGCGCTGACGCTCATCGGTTGGGTCGGGTATGCGCGCCTCGTGCGCGGGCAGGTGCTGCGGACGCGCGAGCTCGAGTTCGTGCAGGCCGCGCGCGCGCTCGGCGCCACCACCGTGCGCGTGCTCGTGCGTCACGTGATTCCCAGCACGTTGCCCGCGGTCAGCGTGCAGGCGACGCTCGGCATGGGAGGCGCGATCCTGGCCGAAGCCGCGCTCAGCTTCCTCGGACTCGGGGTGCAGCCGCCGACGCCGAGCTAGGGGACGATGCTCAGCTATGGGCGCGGGCACCTGCTCGATGCGCCGCACTTGACGATCTTTCCAGGGCTCGCGATTGCGACGCTCGTGCTCGGGTTCAATTTCCTGGGAGACGGGCTGCGCGATCGGCTCGATCCAGCGACCCAGGGAAGACGAGCATGATTACGTACGGCGGCGCAATGCGAGGCGCGCCAAACGCTCCGTCACTGCCTCTTCGACCTCGTTCTCGCCGACCAGCGCCACGTAGCGGCGCAGCGCATCCTGCGCCTCGGCCAGGTGGCCGAGCCGCTCCGCGGCGTCCGCGAGATAGCGATACGCCGCCGGCTCGACCGGCGGCCGCGACGTCGCCTGCAGGAGCAGGCGTTCGGCGGCTGTGTGATCGCCCGAAAGAAACAGCGCGCGGCCGTACAGCATGAGCGCGGAAGAAGACGCGGCGGCGGTCGTCGCCGTCGGCTGCAGCGCCTCGATCGCCTTGCCAAGGGCGATGCGGTCGTTGCGCCGTTCGGCGTCCTGGAGCCAGACGCGGCCGAGCGCCGTGTAGACCGCCGGCTCGTCCGGAAAACGTTCCGCGGCGCGGCCCAGCGTCAGGATGGCGGCATCGGTGCGGCCCCACCGCGCATAGGCGAGGCCGACGGCCACGAGCCGTGCGGCCCGCGTCGGCTGGAGGGCGGCGAGCGCCTCGAGCTGCTCGATCGCCTCACGGCGCCGATCGGCGCGCTCGTAGAGATCCGCCAGCTCGTCGCGTGCCTCCGCGAACGTCGGATTGATCTCGACCGCGCGCGTGAGCGCGTCGAGCGCGGCAGCATCGTCTGCGCGATCGCGCAGACACAGGCCGAGCAGATACTGCGCCTCGGTGAACCGCTCGTCGAGCGCGACGGCTTGCCGCAGCGGATCGATCGCCTGCTCGGCGCGGCCGCTCCGGTAATAGGCGAGCGCCAGCTTGTAGTAGACGCGGGGGGCCTGATCGTCGAGGTCGATGAACGCGCGGTAGTGCTCGGCGGAGCGCTCATAGCGGGCCATCGCGGCGTTGACGTCGCCCAGCAGCTCGACCGGCCGCGGCGCCGACGGGTCGAGCGCCGCCGCCTGGCGCAGATCGCGGAGCGCCGACTCGAGCTCGCCGCGGCGCCGGTAGGTGTCGCCTCGCTTGAGGTAGGCGAGCATCGACTCGCGCTTGAGCGCCAGGGCGCCGCTGAACGCCTCGATGGCGCCGTAGGTCTGGTCGCGCGCGAGCGCGGCATCGCCGGCGGCAATCAACCGCTGAAACTCGCGGTCCTGGCGGACGGTGTACCACGCCACGAGGACGCCCACGGTGAGCGCGGCCAGCCCGACGGAGAGCACCACCAGGCGCTTCATCGAGGGTCATCGTAGCAGACGGCGGCCGGGCGGGAACCGGCGGGCCGCGCGCGGTGTCTAACCTGATGATAGGATCCATGGCAGGAGCTGGTCCCGGAGAGCTGGTGAAGAACGCCCGCGCCATCGGCTGGTCGGACGTCGAGAGCGGCGAAGCCGCCCTGATCGCGAGGTGCACGGCCGGCGACGAGTCGGCCTGCGCGGAGCTGGTCGCGGCGCACCAGCGCATGGTCTACGGCCTGGCGCTCAACCTGCTCGGCGATCGCGACGAAGCGCTCGACCTCTCGCAGGAAGTCTTCCTGCGGGTCTTCCGCACCCTCTCCGGCTTTCGCGGCCGGTCCGCCCTCCGCACCTGGATCTACCGTATCGTCGTCAATCAGGCACGCAACCGCCAGCGCTGGTGGCGGCGCCGCGGCCGCAACGACCAGGTGTCGCTCGAGGACTACCTGCGCACGTCCGGCGACATGGAGTCGCAGCACGAGCTGCTGCCGGATCGGCTGCTCGCGAGCAAGGAGACCGCAGCGCGGATCCGCCGCGCGCTGGATCGGCTGCCGTTCGATCAGCGGACGGCGCTCGTCCTCCGCGAAGTCGACGGGCTGCGCTACGAGGAGATCGCGTATTCGCTCGACGTGGCCGTCGGCACCGTCAAGTCGCGGCTCACGCGCGCGCGCCAGGCGCTGCGCGCCGAGCTGCTGGGGTTGCGGCCATGATTCCGTACCTCGGGTGCCACGCGGCGCGCGAGATGCTCGAGTCGTTCGTCGACGCCGAGCTCCCGGTCGATGCGCAGGTGGCGCTCGATGCGCACCTCCGCTGGTGCGAGACGTGCCGCGCGCGGGTCGACGACCTCCGGCTCATCGGCGCGGCGTTGCGCGTCGGGCCCTCGAGCGCCGTGGCCGACGAGGCCGCGTTCGCCGGCGTCCAGGCGTGCGTGCTGGCACGGATCCATGCCGAGCGCGGCGCGTCGTTCGCCGTGCGTTGGCGCGGGTTGTGGGAGGATACGCGGCTGCTCTGGCCGATGCTCGGGGCGACGGTGGGATTCGTGCTCTGCCTGGCCGCCATTGCCGGTGTGTTCGGCGCCGTGCGCGCGGAGCACCCGGATTCGCTCGCCGCCCTCATCTCGGGACGATCGCCGCTGCCGGCACCGCGTCCCTTCCCCGTGCCGCCACAACCGCCGATCGCCCCCGAGGGCGAGGCGGTCTTCCTGCTGTCCGCCGCAGTGGTGAACGGTGGCGGGACGGTGGCGACCTACGAGCTGCTGCAGTCGGCGCGTGAGCCTTCGGCGGAAGTGAGCGCGCTCGCGGACGCGCTCCAGGATACGCGGTTCGTGCCGGTCCCGGCGCGCGATGGACGGCCGATGTCGGTCGTGTGGCTCGTGGCCCATACCACCGTGCGGCCCTCGCCGGATACTGCCGGACGGCCGCTCAGCGGCGAGGTGCGCCCGGCGCCGGTGCGTCGCCCCGCGCGCTCGTAACGTTGTTGAGCGCGTCGGTGGCGCGGATGATGACGCCGCGTGCCGTATCGCCGTCGATCGCCAGCTCGAACTGCTCGAACCGCGAATCGGCGATCCCGTCCCTCGGATAGATCGTCTGCCAGCGATCGCCGTCGAGCGAGTACTCGGCCTTCTGGACCGCCGAATCCCCGTCGCGGACCTCGAACGCGATCACCGTCCGAGCCCCCTCGCGCCGCACCGAGCCCACCGTCACGACCGGCGGCGTGTTGTCGATCTCGAACGTCGAGCTCTCGAGCGATCCGGTGAGTGCCGCCTCAGGCGCGTTCGACGGCAGATCCGAAGCAAGGACCTGAACGACGTACCGGCCGTTGGGCACCGAGGTCGTGTCCCAGACGAAGATCGGATCCTCGATACCGCGGCGGAGCGGCTTCCACGCGGTCTCTCCCTCGCGGCGATACTGCACGTCGTAGGTCAGCTCGTCGCGGTTCTCGTCCTCCGCCCGCCACACGAAGGTGAGCAGCCCCTTCTGATAGGTGCGCCGACCGAGCGCCGGCTGCTGGTTCTGGACGCCCGGCCCGCCTGGCGCGTTCTGGGTACCCGCGCGCCGATCTGGCGTCTCGCCTTCGAAGCCCGCGATCTCCGGCTCGCCGGTCGGGAAGGGGCGCTGGAAGACGGTGCCGGGCGGATGAATGGTGATTGAGGCGACGCGCGGCCGGCCGTTGCGCGGCAGATACGCCGCCGTCACCGACGTGAGCACGGGCGACTGATCGCGGGCAGCCGTCAGCACGGCGCGCCACTGCAGGTAGCGTGCGCGTGGGCTGACAATCGGGCTGCCGGTCTCGTCCGCATACGGCGCGCTCCAGTCGCTCCACGTCTCGTCGGCCGTGCGGGTGTTGCCCGACCGTGTGGCGACTTCGACCTTCGTGCCCGCCGGCACCGATGCCTGCCACTTGATCGCGCCCCAGGCGGCGACCGACTGCGCGTCGCGCACGTCGGAGATGTAGGTGCCGCGATCGGCGCGCGCGGCCGACATCCGGAAGACCTTGCCGGGATTCGAGCTGGCAAAGAGCACGCGCCCGTCGCGCTCGGTCACCAGGGCCGTCACCTGCTGGACGAGCGCCCGCGTCACGAGCGTCGGCTGCATCGGATCGCCCGAGAGGCGGTAGATCTTCCCGCGATTGCCGGTCGCGACCAGGACGTCGCCGTCGGGCTCGAACGCGACGTCGTACGGCGCGTCTTCGCGCAGCTGCCAGACGAGATCCGAGACGCCGTCGGGAAGAATCCGGTAGATGGCGCCGCTGCCCTGGCTCCCGGTGCCCGTTCGCGGAGCGGGCGGCGGCGTGCTCGTCTGCGCGAGGGAGGCGTCGCCCGCGATCGTGATTGCCACGACCTCGGTCGATACCGATGCGATCGGCTGAGGCGCCGGCTCGGGAGCCGGCGTGGCGGGGCGCTCGGGCGCCGGCGTCCCGCGGCCGCTGACCGCCGCGACATAGATCCGGCCGCGGCTGTCGACGCGCAGCGCACGGATCTCGCTGTACGGCGTGTCGAGGAGCACGAACGGACGCCCCGCGGCGTCGATCTGGAACACGCGTCCAGGCGACTCGGTGCCGGCCAGCAGCCGGCCGCTACGGTCGAGGGCGAGCGCCATCACGTGCGTCGCCTTGGTCTGGTAGAACGGCGTGCCGCGGCCGTCCGCGCCGATCTTGTAGATGACGCCCTTGTCACCGGTGCCGGCGAACACGTTGCCCGCCGGATCCACGGCGAGGCTCCAGATGTAGCGGTCCGGCGGGTCGAAGAGGACCGAGCCCTTGCCGGAGGCGTCGACGCGATAGATCTTGCCGTCAGGCGAGGTGCCGACGTAGATGCCGCCGCCCGGTGCGGGCGCGATCGCATGGACCTCGAGCTCTTCCGCATCGAAGAAGACCGCGCCTTTGCCGGCGGAATCGATGCGGAAGACCTGACCCTCGTTGCCGCTGCCCACGAAGAGCGATCCATCGGCCGCGGGCGCGACGGTCCACAGGAACGGCGCGCTCGACTCGTAGACGGTGCTCGTCTGAGGGCCGAGCGTCAGCCGTCCGTAGGAATCGATCGACAGGTTTTCGACTTCGCCCTGCAGGAACTCGGCTTCGGTCGAGACCTGCCAGAACGTCGGAAGAGCGGCGTAGGCCGCCCCTGCGGTGAGAGACAGGGCCAGCACCGCAACAACACGTCGCTTCATAACGGGTTACGGAGTTACTCCTCGATCGTGAGCGACAGCGTGCGCGATCCGTTGACCGCGTGCTCGGTCGCCAGCTCCCATTCGCCGAGGACGGCGTTCTGGAGCGGTCTGAAGCTGCCGCCGTTGCGGTCCGATTCGAGGACGGCCATCACCGAGGGTGGCAGCGACGAGAGCGACTCGCCCTTGACCACGGCGCCGCCGTCGCGGCCGAGCAGGCGCACGTAGAGACGGTTGTTCTTCCGCGCGTTGTTCAGCACGCGAATCATCTGCGGCAGACCGCGCGCCTGGAGCGGCTGAATCTGCAGCTCGCGCGCCTCCCACTGGGACAGCCGTGTGCCGTCGGCCACCATGATCGAGACCGTGCCGCGGGCGCTCGCCGGGATCTCCACCGGAACGGTGCGCGTGATCTCGTCGCCGCGGTAGGTTCGCAGCAGCACTTTCAGATCGACCTTCGAGCCGGGCCGCACGCGGTTGCCGTCGATCCAGACGCGCTCGACTGTGGCGCTGCGCGGCTGCTCGCTGGCGTCGATCTCGAGATCGACGCGCTCGAGCTCGACGTCCTCGAACGCGTTGCGGAGCAGGAAGTTGATCGGGGCCACGACGTAGGTGGCCGCGCCGATCGACGGCTGATCGCCGGTGAACAGATCCTCGAACGCCACCTCTCCGTACTTCTTCACCGACGCCGTCCCGCGGACGACGTAGCTGGCCGCGCCGTTCTGGCGCTCGTAGGAGGTGAGCGTGTTGACGATCGAGACGTAGGTCAGCAGCGGCGTGAAGAGCTGATCGTTGACCATCCCCATGTTGAACGTCTTCTTCGTGCCGCGGTCCGACGTGAGCGTGATGCGCACGGGGATGAGCGCCGGGCCCGGTCCCAGCGTCCCGGCGATCGTCGTCGCCCGATCCTGCTGGAACGTGCCGATCACCTCGCCCGTGCTCGCAATCTTGAACGAGCTCGCCAGGCTGGGGAGCAGCGTGTGGACGTAGGCGCGCGTCATCGGGAACTGCGTCGGTCCGAGCCCATAGAAGGGATGGCCGAACGCATACACACGAGTGCCTTCGATCGCGGTGACGGTGCCCGTGGCGCCGAGCTCGAGATCGCCGCTCATCAGCGCCACGCCGACCGGATCGCCCGGCCGCAGCGCAGGGGCGACGCAGGCGTCGCCCCTGCACGGCGACGATCCATTCGTCTGAGCCGCCGCCGATCCCGCCAGGATCGGCACGAAGCCCTGATCGCGGAACGCCGACGCGAGCGGATCGATCGCCCCGGCGTCGAAGCCGCCGAGCGTGAGCGGCGTGGCAATCGGACGCAGCAGGGTCCCGAGGCCCGCCTCCAGGCCAACGCCGCCGAGCACCTGCACGTCGGCAGGGGTGTCGGCGAAGGGACGCGCCCAGCTGAACGCCTGACGCAGTGACGCACGCAGACTCTCCGGCGTGATCGGCACCTGCAGCTCGACGCGCGCCGCGGCGCGCCGCGGCGCGGCGAATGTCGCCGCCTCGATCATCTCGTCGATCGGCGTGATGCCCGCGATCGGTTCCTTCGAGAACTGCCCGAGCGAGTAGGAGACGGCGCCGACGAGGCGGCCGTCGATGTAGACCGGGCTCCCGCTCATGCCGGCGATGACGCCGGTCTGGGCGAGCGGCCCGCCCTCGAGCCGCGCCAGAATCAGATTACGTCGCGGGCCGATGACGTTGCGGAGGACGCCCAGGATGTGGACGTTGAACTCATCCAGGCGGTCGCCCTCGAAGACCGTCCGGCCGATCCCCACCATGCCCGCTTTCAGCTCGTCCACGGGGAATGTGCGGCTTTGGGCCGGCAGGCCGGCAGCAGTCAACAGCAGGAGTCCGAGCACGCAGAAGAAGATCTTGGACATAAGAACAACCGCGGCGGCTCCGGCCACCGCGCTACAAGTGAAGATACGGGTAAACCGCTGAAACTGCAAGGGGCTACGGGCGTTCCGTTTGACACCGCCCGATGGCTGCGATAGAGTCATGACTCGTCTTTCGACGTTCGCATATGCCGTTCCAATTTACCCTCGCCGCGTTCTCGAGCTGCGCCAGCTACTGGTGGTGGTATCGGACTGCGACTGAGGAGGCGGCGGGCGTCTAGGGACGACACACACAAGTTTCACTGACCAAAACGCCTCTTCAGCCGCCGGGTTGAAGAGGCGTTTTTTATTTCTGTCCGCTCATGCCGTCGCTGCTGTGTGACACGGTCACCGGGGGGACCATGGCCGAGCTGCTGGCCCGACGCGACGCGGCTTCCGCCGCCGACATGGTCGAGTTGCGCCTCGACGGCGTCGCCGGCGTCGACGTCGCCGGCGCGCTCGGCGGGGCTCGTCGCCCGGCGGTCGTCACGTGCCGTCCGGTGTGGGAAGGGGGCCGCTTCGACGGCCGCGAAGGGGACCGGCGGCAGCTTCTGGTCGAGGCACTCGCCTGCGGCGCGGAGTACGTGGACGTCGAGTGGCGCGCCGTGCGCGAAGACACCGGTCTGGGCGGCTTCGGAGACCTCGTGCGCGCGCATCCGTCGCGCGTGGTGGTCTCGGTCCACGACTTCGAAGGCGCGCTCGCCGATCTCTGCGGCCAGGCGCGGATGATGCGCGCGACCGGAGCGGCGGTCATCAAAGTGGCGATCACCGCGCATCGGCTCTCTGACACGCTGCCGCTCGTCGACGTCGCTCGCGCCGGTGACGCCGTTGTCATCGGCATGGGCGACGCGGGGGTGCCGAGCCGACTGCTCGCCTCGCGTTTCGGATCGCGGTGGACCTATGCCGGCGCAGGCGTGGCGCCGGGACAGATACCGGTATCGCGCATGATTGAGGGATTCCGGTTTCGCCGCATCGGTCCATCCACAGCGCTCTACGGCGTCGCCGGTGACGGCGCGTTGCAGTCGGATGTGCCGGAGCGATTCAACGCCGCCTTCACCGCCGCCGGTGTGGATGCCGTCTGCGTGCCGCTCTGTGCGGCCGATACGCGGGACCTGGACGCGTTCAAGTCTGCGTTCGGTTTTGCGGGGGTCGTCGGCACGAGAGCGTCGGATGCGGCGGTCGCGCGGCTCGTCGCGGCCTGGACGGAGCAGGCACGCTGATGCAGGTCACCACCTTCGACGAGTTCCGGGATCTGGCCCAGCGTGGCACCTTCGTGCCCGTCTGCAAGGAGATCGTCGCGGATCTGCTGACGCCGGTGTCCGCGTTCCTCAAGGTAGCCGAGCACGCGCAGCACGCGTTTCTGCTCGAGTCGGTCGAGGGCGGCGAGCAGGTCGGGCGGTATTCGTTCCTCGGCAAGGATCCCTTCCTGCTCCTCCGTTCGCGCGGCGGGCGGACGATTGTCGATCGCGCCGGTGAGCGGACGGAGTCGAACCGCCCCTTCATCGGCGAGCTGCGGGAGCTGATGGCGGGCTTCCATGCGCCGTTCGTCCCGGGGCTGCCGCGCTTCACGGGCGGGGCGGTGGGCTATCTCGGCTACGACGCGGCGGCGTGGTTCGAGCCGGTGGAGCTGCAGCCGGCCGCCGATGACGAGGACGAGGCCGGCTTCATGCTGTTCGACACGGTGCTCGCCTTCGATCACGTGCGGCACCGGATTCTCATCATCGCCAACGCGCGCGTCACGCCGGATGCCGACCTCGAGTCGCTGTACCAGTTTGCGCGCGCGAAGATCGACCTCGTGGAGCGGGAGCTCGATCGCGGCCTCTCGAAGGCGGCGCCGTCCAGCCTCCGCCCGCTGGAGATCACCTCGAACGTCACGCGCGACGAGTTCGAGCGGGTGGTGCGGGCGGCCAAGGAGTACATCGCGGCCGGAGACATCTATCAGGTCGTGCTGTCGCAGCGCTTCGAGACACCGCTCGACGCCGACCCGTTCATGGTGTACCGCGCGCTGCGGCACGTGAATCCGTCGCCCTACATGTATTTCATCCGCATGGGCGACCGCGCCATCGTCGGCTCGTCGCCCGAGATGCTCGTCCGCGTCGAGGGGACCCGGATTGAGACACACCCGATTGCGGGGACGCGCCCCCGCGGACGGAGCGAAGACGACGACGTGCGCCTCGGGGAGGAGCTGAAGCGCAACGAGAAGGAACGAGCCGAGCACGTCATGCTCGTCGATCTCGGACGCAACGACCTGGGTCGCGTGTCGACCTACGGGACGGTGAAGGTGCCGACGTACATGGCGCTCGAGCGCTACTCGCACGTGATGCACCTGGTCTCGATCGTCCAGGGGCAGCTGGCGAGCGATCGCGACCGCCTTGATGCGCTGGTGGCGTGCTTTCCGGCCGGGACGGTCTCGGGTGCGCCCAAGGTGCGCGCGATGGAGATCGTCGCCGAGCTCGAGAACCGACGGCGTGGTGTGTACGCGGGGGCGGTCGGGTATCTCGATTTCGCGGGTAATCTCGACTTCTGCATCACGATCAGAACGGTCGTGATCGAGAACGGGCGCGCGTACGTGCAGGCGGGCGCGGGCATCGTGGCGGATTCGGATCCGGCCGCGGAGTACGAGGAGACGCGCGCCAAGGCGCGCGGGGTCATTCAGGCACTGGAGCTGGCGCAGCGGGGCCTCTGATGTTAGTGGTCATCGACAACTACGACTCGTTTACCTACAACCTGGTTCAGTACCTGGGCGAGCTGGGCGCCGACATCCGTGTGCACCGCAACGACGAGATCACCGTCGACGAGGTGGAGCGGCTCAAGCCGTCGCGCATTGTCATCTCGCCCGGCCCGGGACGGCCCGAAGACGCCGGGATCACGACCGAGGTGATCCGCCGGCTGGGCCCGACCACGCCGATTCTCGGGGTCTGCCTGGGGCACCAGGCGATCGGAGTCGTCTACGGCGGGACGGTCTGCCGCGCGCAGGCGCCGATGCACGGCAAGACGTCCACGGTGGAGCACGACGGCAAGGGGGTCTTTGCCGGGATCGACGGCGCGTTCGAGGCCGGACGGTACCATTCGCTCGTGATTGCCGCGGCACACGTGCCTCCCGAGCTCGAGGTGTCGGCGCGCACGCGGGAGGACGGGACGATCATGGGCGTGCGGCATCGCGCCTATCGGGTGCACGGCGTGCAGTTCCATCCCGAATCCGTGCTGACGGTGTACGGCCGGCGCATGCTGCAGAACTTTCTGGAGTTGTGATGTTCGCGGCACTCCTCGAGAAGCTCGTGCGGCACGAAGACCTCTCGACCGACGAGGCGGCCGCCGCCATGCGCGAGGTCATGGAGGGCCGTGCGTCACCGGCGGCGCTCGGCGCGCTGCTGGCCGCGCTGGTCATGAAAGGGGAGCGGCCGGCCGAGATCGTCGGCTTTGCCCGGACGATGCGGGAGCATGCGGTGAAGCTGTCGGCGCCCCCCGGCGACGTGTTCGACACGTGCGGCACCGGCGGCGATCGGTCGGGTACGTTCAACATCTCGTCGGCCGCGGCGCTCGTCGTGGCGGCGGCGGGCGTAAAGGTGGCCAAGCACGGCAACCGCTCGGTCTCGAGCCGGTGCGGCAGCGCGGACGTCTTCGAGCAGCTCGGCGTGAACATCGCCGCGCCGCCGGCGGTGGTGGAGCGGACGCTGCACGACGCGAACATCGCGTTCTTCTTCGCACCCACGTTCCATCCGTCGATGAAGCATGCGGCCGAGACGCGACGCGACCTCGGCATCCGAACCGCCTTCAACCTGCTGGGACCGCTGACCAATCCGGCCGGTGCGCGCCGGCAGATCGTGGGGGTGCCGCGCCCCGAGTTGACGGAGCTGATCGCGCGGGCGCTCGTCCTGCTCGGCGTCGAGCGCGCCTGGGTCGTCCACGGCCTCGACGGCCTCGACGAGATCTCGACGACCGGCTACACGAAGGTGCTGGAGTGTCGAGGCGGCGCGGTGAACACGTTCTACCTGCATCCCAGGGATGTGGGGCTGCCGAAAGCGGCGCCGTCCGACCTGGCCGGAGGCGACGCAGCGGCAAACGCCGCCATCGTGCGCGAGGTGCTCGACGGAAGGAAGGGTCCGGCGCGCGATGTCGTGCTGCTGAACGCCGGCGCGGCGCTCTCGGTGGCGGGACGCGCGCCGACCATCCAGCAGGCGATCGCGCAGGCGGCCGCGGCGATCGATTCGGGCGCCGCACGGGCGACGCTCGACAAGATGGTGCGGAGCTCGCAGGCCCCCTTCGACCCTTCGACCAGCCCAGGGTCGCCCCGAGCAGAGTCGAGGGGCGACGTCGCTCAGGGCAGGGTGGGCGAGGCCGTATGAGTGCGCCCGACCTGCTGCGGACGATCGTCGCGGCGATCGAGCGCATGACCATGGTTCGCCGTGATCGAGAGCCGCTGGGTGCGCTCGAGCGGCGCGCCGCGCAGGCGTCGCCCGATGGGGACCGGTTCGAGCAGGAGCTGGGCGCAGCCGGTCGGGTGAACGTCATCGCGGAGTGCAAACGGCGGTCGCCGTCGCGTGGCGTGCTGGCGGCGGCCTACGATCCGGCCGCGATCGCGCGCCAGTACGAGGAGGGTGGCGCCGCGGCGATTTCCGTCCTCACCGAGCCGACGTTCTTCGATGGTGCGCTCGAGCACCTGACGGCCGTGCGGCGCGCCGTGCGGCTTCCGGTCCTGCGCAAGGATTTCATCGTCGACGAGTATCAGCTCGTGGAGGCGCGAGTGGCCGGAGCCGATGCCGTGCTGCTCATCGTGGCCGCCGTGGAGCAGCCGGACCTCGTGCGGTTGCAGGCGCGCGCGTGGGCGCTGGGGCTCGCGGCGCTCGTCGAAGTCCACGACGAGACCGAGCTGTCGCGGGCGGTCGACAGCGGTGCACGGCTGATTGGGGTGAACAACCGGAATCTGCGGACGCTCGCCGTCGATGTCGACGCGTCATATCGGCTGGCGGCGAAGGTGCCACCGGACGTCGTCGCCGTCAGCGAGAGCGGGCTGCAGTCGCGGGCCGATCTCGGGCAGCTCGCGGCGGCAGGCTATCGGGCGTTCCTGATCGGCGAGCGGTTCATGACGGATCCCGATCCCGCCGGTGCGATCCGGGCACTCATAGGCGATCAGGGTCGTGGGGCGAGCCTTTCAGGCTCGCCCGCGCGAACCCGAAGGGTTCGCGCCACAAGCTGAATTGACATGTTCCTCAAGATCTGCGGCATCACGCGACGCGCGGACGCCCTGCACGCCGTGGAACATGGCGCGACGGCGCTCGGGTTCGTGTTCTGGCCGAAGAGCCCACGCCGGGTCGCGCCCGACCGCGCCGCCGAGATCATCGCCGCGCTTCCGCCGGGAATGACGACGGTGGGCGTGTTCGTAAACGAATCGATCGATGGCATTCGGACCATCATCGACGAGACCGGCATCACGGCGGTGCAGCTGCATGGGGAGGAGCCGGCGGCGTATGCCGACGCGGTGCGCGTCCCCGTGCTCCGCGTCATCGGCGTCGAAGCGGATGATGACGCGACAGTCGGGTGGCCGCCCGAGACGATCTTCGTCGTGGATGCCCTCGACTCGGAGCGGCGCGGAGGCACGGGACAGCTTGCGAACTGGATTGCCGCCGCGGCGCTCGCGCGGCGGCTTCGCGTGGTGCTGGCGGGCGGCCTCACCGAGGCGAATGTGGCGGACGCAATCGCCGCGGTCGCCCCGTACGGCGTGGACGTGGCGTCGGGGGTTGAGGATGCGCCCGGTGTGAAGAACCCGGACAAGGTCGCGCGCTTTCTGGCGCGCGCACGGAGTACCTTTGAGCAACAGTCAATCAGTCATCGTTGAACGGCCCGTGTTCGGGCGCCGCGATCCCGATTCGCGCGGCTACTTCGGCGTCTACGGGGGCCGCTACGTGCCCGAGACGCTGGTCGCGCCGATCGAAGAGCTCGAGGCGGGCTATCTCGCCGCCCGTGCGGACGCCGCGTTCCGCGACGAGCTCGACCGCCTGCTGCGCCACTACGCCGGGCGGCCGACGCCGCTCTATCCGACCGAGCGGCTCGCCGGGCCGAGCGACGTGCGGATCTTCCTCAAGCGCGAAGACCTGACGCACACCGGCGCGCACAAGATCAACAACGCGCTCGGCCAGGCGCTGCTCGCGCGCCGCATGGGGAAGCGCCGCGTGGTGGCGGAGACCGGTGCCGGTCAGCACGGGGTCGCGACCGCCACCGCCTGCGCGCTCCTCGGGCTCGAATGCCACGTCTACATGGGATCCGAGGACATGCGCCGGCAGGCGCTGAACGTCGTCCGCATGCAGCTGCTCGGCGCCGAGGTGCGCCGCGTCGACTCTGGCAGCTGCACGCTCAAGGACGCGATCAACGAGGCGATGCGCGACTGGGTGACGAACGTGACCGACACGTATTACCTGCTCGGCTCGGCGCTCGGCCCCCATCCCTATCCGCTGATGGTGCGCGAGTTTCAATCGGTGATCGGCCGCGAGGCGCGCACACAGTCTCTCGAGCAGGCCGGCCGGCTGCCCGACATCGTTGTCGCCTGCGTCGGGGGCGGCAGCAATGCGATCGGGATCTTCGACGGGTTCCTCGAGGACCCCGGCGTGCGGCTGATTGGCGTCGAAGCGGGCGGCGAGCGCATTGCGCCAGGCCGTCATGCCGCGCGGTTTGCCGGCGGCGCGACCGGCGTGCTGCACGGCACGCGCACGTATGTGCTGCAGGATGACGCAGGGAACATCGAGCTGACGCACTCCGTGTCGGCTGGGCTCGACTACGCGGCGATCGGCCCCGAGCACGCGTGGCTGCGCGATCTCGGCCGGACCGAGTACGTCCATATCTCGGATGCCGAGGCGCTCGAGGGTTTCCAGACGCTGGCACGGCTCGAGGGGATCCTGCCGGCGCTCGAATCGGCGCACGCGATCGCGTACACGTGCCGGCTGGCTCGCGAGGTGCCGGCGGGCACGGACATCCTCGTGAACCTGTCGGGGCGCGGCGACAAAGACGTGCAGACCGTCCTGGAGGCGCTCACATGAGTCACGTTCGCACGCAGGGACGCCTCGCGGAGACCTTCGCTCGATTGCGGCAGGACGACACACGCACCGGCCTCGTCACCTACATCACGGCCGGCGACCCCGACCTCGCGCGCACCGAGGGCATCCTCCGCGCGCTCGACCGCGGCGGCGCCGACGTGATCGAGGTGGGCGTGCCCTTCTCCGACCCGCTCGCCGACGGCCCGGTGATTCAGCGCGCCACCGAGCGCGCGCTTGCCTCCGGGACGACGCTCGCTGGCGTGCTCGATGTGATCGGACGCTTACGCGCGGAGCTCGGTCCGCCGATAGTCCTGTTCAGCTACGTGAATCCGATCCTCCGCCTCGGGGTCGTGACCTTCGCCAACTACTGCCGTGAGGCCGGCGTCGACGGCGTGCTGGTGCTCGACCTGCCGATCGAGGAAGCGGACGAGTTCCGTGCCCTGCTGGCGTCGCGCGGGATTGATACAATCCTGCTGCTCAGTCCGACGACCTCAGACGACCGGCTGCGCAGAGCCGCGGCGCTCGGCAGCGGCTTTCTGTATGCGATCTCGCGGCTTGGCGTGACCGGCGCCCGCGACGCGCTCGCCGATGGGGCCGAGGAGATGGTCCGGCGCATCCGGGCCGTGAGCTCGCTGCCCATCGCCCTCGGGTTCGGCATCTCCAAACCGGAGCACGTGCGGGAAGTCGGCAAGTGGGCCGACGCCGCCGTCGTCGGCAGCGCGCTGGTGAGCGTGATTGCCGAGGCGGGCGCGTCGGGCGACGTGAACGCGCGGGTAGAGGAGTATGTGCGGTGGCTGAAGTCCTGACGAGTATCGAGGAGCTCCGCAGCCGGATCGACGTGATCGACGAACAGCTCGTGCGGCTGCTGAACGTGCGCGTGGCGTGCGCCGTCGAAGTCGGCCGCCTCAAGCACGAGGCCGGGCTGCCGATCTATCAGCCGGAGCGCGAGGCGCAGGTGTTGGCGGGCGTGAGGAAGTCGGGGACGGAGCTGGCCGGTCCGCTGACCGCGGAAGCGGTGGTGCGCATCTTCGAGCGGATCATCGACGAGGCGCGTCGCGCCGAACGCGCCGCGCGCGGCAGCGACGAGAGCATTCGAGAACCCGAGGAGTAGTAGGCCGGGTCTCGCGGCCGCGAGGGATCGGACGGCCGCAGACCCGGCGGGAAGTGGGAGCGACTCATGATCGTTGTAATGGAAGAACGAGCCACAGAGGCGCAGATCGACGCCGTGATCGCACGGCTGATCGAGCTGGGCATGGACGTGCACCGATCGTCGGGCGCGACCCGCACCGTGCTGGGCGTGGTCGGCACCGGCAAGATCGAGAAGGAGATGATCGAGATTCTCGACGGCGTGCACGAAGTGCTGCGGATCTCGGAGCCGTACAAGCGCGCGAGCCGCAGCTACCACCC
The DNA here is from genome assembly GCA_016184455.1 of Acidobacteriota bacterium. Lineage (GTDB taxonomy): Bacteria > Acidobacteriota > Vicinamibacteria > Vicinamibacterales > UBA2999 > MELF01. The sequence continues at coordinate 18,301 of JACPCS010000057.1, read as the reverse complement.
CGAACACACCGTCGTCACCATCGACGATGTCCGCATAGGGGGCGACGAGGTGATCGTGATGGCGGGGCCGTGCTCGGCCGAGAGCGAGGAGCAGTGCCAGGCCACCGCAGCCGCCGTCAGGCGTGCCGGCGCCAAGGTGCTGCGCGGCGGCGCGTTCAAGCCGCGCAGCTCGCCCTACAGCTTCCAGGGGCACGGCGAAAAAGGGCTGCAGATGCTGCGCCATGCGGCCGACGCCCACAACCTGAAGCTCGTGTCCGAGGTCATGGACGTCAGCCAGATCGAGCTGGTGGCCAAGTACTGCGACATCTTCCAGGTGGGCGCGCGCAACATGCAGAACTACACGCTGCTACGCGAGCTCGGGCACGCGCGGAAACCGGTGCTCCTCAAGCGCGGCATCTCGGCGACGATCGAGGAGTGGCTGCTGTCGGCCGAGTACATCCTGGCCGGCGGCAACAACGACGTCATCCTGTGCGAGCGCGGCATTCGGACCTTCGAGACGGCGACGCGCAATACGTTCGACATTTCCGCGATCCCGGTCGTCAAGAAGCTGAGCCATCTGCCGGTCATCGCCGATCCGAGCCATGGGGCCGGGCGGCGCGACATGGTGGCGCAGCTCGCGCGTGCGGCGGTCGCGGTGGGCGCCGACGGCCTGATCATCGAGGTCCACAACGACCCCGACCACGCGCTGAGCGACGGCGCGCAGTCGATGTTCCCGGCGCAGTTCGATCGCCTGATGGCGGAGCTGCGGATCATCGCCCCGGCCATCGGCCGCAGCATCTGCCTCGAGGCGGTTGCGCGCAGAAGTTGGGCGAGATAACCGCGCCGATCTTTCCGCGCATTGCCGTCGTCGGCCTGGGGCTCGTCGGCGGCTCGATTGCGTTTGCGGCGCGGCGGGCCTGGCCCTCGACCCGCGTCGTGGGCATCGATCGCCCCGCCGTGCTGCGCGAGGGGCTGGCGCGGCGCGCGATCGACGTGGCCGCCGACGATCTCGCGGCGGTTGCCGACGCCGACCTCATCGTGCTGGCCGCTCCCGTGCGGCAGAACGTCGGACTTCTGCGGCAGGTGGCGTCGCACGCGGCCTCCTCGGCCGTCGTCACCGACGTCGGCGGCACCAAGCGGACCATCGTCGACGCGGCCGCCGCGCTGCCCCCCTCCGTCACGTTCGTCGGCGGACATCCGCTCGGCGGCGGTGCCCGGGGCGGATTCGAGTTCGCCACCGCAAGCCTCTTCAACCGGCGGCCCTGGATCTTCACGCCGCCTGAGAATGCGGCACCTGCGATTCGAGATGCCGTCGATCGGCTCTCCGCCTTCGTGACGGGCCTTGGCGCCTATCCCACCATCATGGCCGCGGCGGACCACGATCGCCTGCTCGCGGTGATCAGCCATCTGCCGCAGCTCGCGGCCACGGCGCTGATGGAGGTGGTCGGCACCTCGGTCGCCGGCAAGGGCCTGCGGCTGGCCGGCCAGGGCCTCGTCGACACGACGCGGCTCGCGTCGAGCCCCGCCGACGTCTGGCGCGACGTCTGCCTCACCAACGCGGACGAGATCGGCCGCGCACTCGACCTGCTGATCGAGCGGCTGTCGGAGCTGCGCAGCGATCTGCACCGCACGGAAGTGATCGACGCCGTGTTCGAGCAGGCCGCGCACTGGCGGGCGGAGCTGATGAAAGGCCGGGAACCATAGGTTTTCGGGTGCTCGGGTGCACCGGTGCTATGGTTCCGGTTCGTGGGTTCATGGGTCCACGTGGTTCAACGTTCATCGGAACCGTGAACGACCTATGAACCAGAGCACTGTGAACCGATGAACCGGAACCTGAGCACCGAAGCACCCGAGAACCAAAGAACCAGGGTTCGGTATACTGCCCGGGGCAGGAGGGTCTCATGAAGGCGAGTCTGTTGCTGGTGGCGTTCGTCTTGACCGTGTCCGTCGGCGTGTTCGCGCAGGGCGGTGCCGTGCCGCACGTGGCCGTTGCGAAGAAAGCGGCAGGCCAGGATCACCTGGCGCTGTTCAAGAACATCTGCTCGCCGCCGCCGAAACCGCAGCCGCAGCAGGCGGGCGGGCCGGGCGGCGGCCAGCAGGCCGATCCGCCGCGCGAGAAGTGGTACGCCGCGCCGGTCAAAGTGTTCGACAACCTCTACTACGTCGGCATGACCGAGTACAGCTCGTGGGCCGTCACCACGTCGGACGGCATCATCGTGATCGATCCGCTGTACGAGTACTCGGTGGAAGAGGAAGTGGTCAACGGCCTGTCGAAGCTCGGCCTCGATCCGAAGCGGATCCGCTACGTCGTCGTCAGCCACGCGCACCGCGACCACGTCGGCGGCGCGAAGCTCCTGCAGGATCGCGGCGCGCGGGTGGTGATGGGCGCGGCCGACTGGGATTTCCTGGCGAGCGATCCCGGGCGCTATCCGAAGGCGAAGAAGGACATCGTCGCGACCGACGGCTACAAGCTGACCCTCGGTGATACGACGTTGACGCTGTACCTCACGCCGGGCCATACCCCCGGAACGATTTCAACGGTCATTCCGCTGCGGGACGGGGCGACCCGCCACACGGCGATTCTGTGGGGCGGTACCGGGTTCAACTGGCGCAGTGGCTCACCGCGGTACATCCAGCCGAATACGCCGGCGAGCTACTGGTACGCCAACTACGAGAAGTCGGCCGCGAAGATGCGCGAGGTCGCCAAGCAGGTCGGGGCCGACGTGATCCTGTCGAACCACCCGCAGTACGACAACTCGACGACGCGGCTGTCGATGATGCCGAAGCGAAGCGCCGGCCAGCCGCATCCGTACGTCATCGGCCGCGACGGCGTGGATCGATTCCTGACCGTGGCGGAGGAGTGCGCGAAGGCCGGACCGCTCTGGTAAGGAACCGGTCATGAGACGACAGAGCCTCTGCGCCCTGTTCGTGGCACTTACGGCCGCCGCGGCGGTCGCCGATGAGGGCATGTGGCGGATCGACCAGCTGCCGCTCGGCGCGATCGCGTCGAAGTACGGCGTGACGTTGAGGCCCCAGGATGTCGAGCGGCTGCAATCCGCACCGGTCCGCATCGTGTCGGGCGGAGGTGGTGGAACGGGGACGTTCGCGTCGGCGAATGGGCTGATCCTGACCAACCATCATGTCGCGCTCGACTGCATCCGGACCTCCACGCTGGCGGAGCAGCAGCAGGGACGGGCCGACAACCTGATCGAGCGCGGCTTCACGGCGGCCTCGATGGCGGAAGAGTTGCCGTGCCGCCGCTTCCGCGTCCAGATCGAGCGCAGCGCCGGCGACGTGACCAAGGAACTCAACGCCGGCGTGCAGCCGGGCATGTCGATGGCGCAGATTCAGCGGATTCGCCAGGCGGCGCGCGGCGACCTCGAGCGAGCGTGCAAGCAGGAGCGCGGCGCCAACTTCTCGTGTGCGGTGGTCGACTTCAACAGCGGCGCCTGGTCGCAGCTGATTGTCTACGAGGAGTTCAACGACATCCGCCTGGTGTACGCCCCGGAGAAGCAGCTCGGCTACTTCGGCGGCGACGAGATGAACTTCCGGTTTCCCCGCTACGTGTCGGACATCTCCATCCTGCGGGCCTACGTCGGTGCGGACGGATCGCACGGTGAGTTCAACGCGGCGCACGTCCCCTATCGACCGTCGCACTACCTGCGGGTCACGCTGAGCGGCGTCAAGGAGGGGACCTTCACGCTGGTGTCGGGGAACCCGGCCAACACCAACCGGTACCGCATCAGCGAATCGGCGGTCTACAACGTCAGCCGCGGCATGCCCGAACAGATTCGCGATCTCGAGACCGAGCTGGCGCTGCTGCGGCGGTACGCCGCCGTGAAGAGCGAGTACGCCGTGCTGCTGCAGGAGCGCATTTTCAGCCTGGCGAACACGCTCAAGTACATGCAGGACGTTCTTGCCGCGCTCAAGACGACGGGCGTCGTCACGCAGCAGCAGGATCGCGAACGCGAATTCATGGCCTTTCTGAAGAGCAGACCCGACCTGCAGAAGGAGTACGGCGGGCTGTTCGACGAGCATCGCGCACTCTATGCCACCAGCGTCGTGGCGAACGCAGACGTCGATGCCGCGCTCAACTGGCTGCAGCGGGCGTCCGTGGTGAGCCAGGCGGCCACGCTCTACGAATGGGCGCAGGAACGGTCGAAGGCATCCGATCGCGAGCGAGACCCGCAGTTCCAGGAGCGCTTCTGGCCGGACCTGCGGCAGGCGCTCCTCGACGACGAGCCGGTCATTCCCGAGCTGGAGCAGGACGTGCTGGCCATCGGATTCGAGAAGGCGCTCGCGCTGCCCCAGGAGCGCCGGATTCCAGCCGTGCCGTCGCTGTTGACGCGCGCGGGCACCTCGGACCCGCGGGCGCTCGCGCGTCTCGTCGTCGGCGGCTCCACACTGGCAGCCGTGGACGCGCGCAAAACGCTCGTCGACGCCGCGCCCGCCGTCTTCGAGCAGTCCACCGATCCCGCGATCGTGTTCGCGCGCGACCTGATGCCGACGCTGCAGGATCGCCGGGCCCGGACCCGGGTGCTGAACGAAACGCTCTTCCAGCACCGGGCGACGTTCGCGCGCGGCCTGGCCGAGTGGAAGGGTCAGACGATGTACCCGGATGCGAACTTCACCCTGCGTGTCACCTACGGGGCGGTGAGCGGGTATCCGGGCAGAAACGGCGCGCGCATCCCGTTTGCGACGAGGTTCGCCGACATGTTCACGTTGGCCCAGTCGCGCGGAAACCGGGGGGAGTTCGAGATGCCGCCCGCGATTCTCGCCTGGCGGACGCGGATCGGCGAGGCGACATTCACGGCGCGGTTCGCGGATCTCCCGGTGGACTTCATCTCGACCAACGACATCACGGGCGGGAATTCCGGAAGCGCCACGCTCAACGATCGACTCGAGATCGTCGGATTGATCTTCGACGGCAACGAGGAAGGGATGGCAGGCGACTGGGCGTTCAACGGTGCGGCCGGGCGCGCCCTGAGCACCGATATCCGCTTCGCGCGGATTTCGTTTCTGTGGCGCGAACCCTTCGGGTTCGCGAGGCGAGCCTGAAAGGCTCGCCCCACAAATCCGCGCTAGACGCATTTGAAAAATGCGCTAGCCTGCGGCTTCAGCCGCGCCGGCCATGATCGCGCCAGGCCGCCGACGGCGCAAGCGGTTGGGCCGCGCTACACCTCGGCGATTGGGAAATCTCGTGACCCCCGGAACACCGTTGCGATTTCCACAAGGTCAGGTTTCCGGCGATACACGATTCGGAACTTCCCCGAGACCACTTCGCGCAACTCGGCGGACTGGCGCTCCGGCACCATGCGGCCTGAGTCGGGGTACTCCCGGAGACGCTCTACCGAGGCCACGAGGCGGCGCACGGTAAGGTCTGCCCAAGCGGGCGAGTCGGTTGCGATATATGCGCGGATCTCTTCGAGGTCAGCGATGGCTCGCGGAGACCAGACCAGCTCGATCACAGGCCAAGACGCCGCTTCACCTCATCATGCGGGACGCCCTCACCACGATCAAGCTGCGCCAGGCCTTCTTCGATTTTCGCGAGGAAGACCAACTGCTCAATCGCGTCATCGACCGTCGCATCCGCAGGCAGTCTGCGAATCACTTCAACCATGCGATCCCGAGTAATGCGATTTGCCATTCGTTCTGATTCTACCCCCTCACCCATTTGTTCCCGTGGGATTGCGTCCTGTCGGCCCAACGGTGGCGCTAAGCCGCGCCGCGCGGCGTCAGGATAGCACCGCCGCGCGGCGTCGGCTTCAGCGCAGGGTCAGGCCGTTACCATCGGGCAGGCCCGAGGCACAACAGGGATCACGCCAGCCATCTCTCGAAGCCGCTCGGTCGCAGCCGGTGTCAGCCGGCATCCCATGATCACGCGAGTTATTACCGTTCCGTCGATTACGACGTTTATCTGCTGTCTCTTCGAGATAAACCGAATCTCTTCTTCCGGCGCCCAGGAGGTTGGCTTCGATAGCAGCGATACGGCGTAGACGTCTGCGGCCTGGCGCGGATCGAGCCGCGCCCGAAGAAACTTGTCGACGTGAATTCGCTTATCGTCCGAATAGATGACACGATGCAGTTGGTACCGATGAGGCTGTTGGGCACTTCGAGTTCAACGCACACGCCGGCCCCGTCTCCTGCGTATCGTTTCCAAAGAGTCTTGTTGGGCCGCCCATCTGGCTAGAGGCCTCGGATCTCTCCGCGCGCTCCGTGATGGACGGTGAGCACGTGAATGTCGTCCGCACCTACGATCCGGTAAACGATGCGATAGGGCCGCAGAACAACTTCCCGGACGGCTGGATCGACGTATTCGGGAACGACCCGACCCGATTGCGGAAAGTCCTGAAGGCGGCCCACCGCGTGTAGGATTCGGCTGACGGTGACGCCGGCATAGTGAGGCGAGTCAGCCTCGATGAACGCGCGAATCGCGGCCAAGTCGGCCTGAGCGCGCTCGGTCCACTGCAGGGTTGTCACCCGAGAAAGCGCTTCTTAACCTCTTCGTGACTAACGACCTGTCCCGCCCGCGATTGCCGCAACCCCTCTTCGATCTTCGCGATGAAGCACAGCCGCTCAATCGCGTCGTCGATCGTAGCGCCGTCCGGCAACGCCTGGATCGCTTCCAGTGCGCGCTGCTTATCAGTCTCAGTGGGCATAGTGGAATCCTACCATCGTCGGAAGGCTGGCCTCGCATCGTCGGCCCAGCGATCGGCGATGACCAGCGCCGGGAGGGACGCGAGAGCGGCCCGACGCGGCGTCTGGTCCATCGCCTGGTTAGCCCTCGTGTCGTCAAGCCGCGAACGGAATGATTTCGAGTTCGACCGACGCGTCGACTCCTGAGAGCAGTGCCTCCGCCTTCGCAAACACCGCGTCTGCGATGAGGTACTCACTGCAGGCGTCACACTGCTCGACCGGAAGGTCTTTCAGGATTACGATCGTCCGGTCGCTCACCTTGAACGGTAAATCAGTGATCGACGCCCGCAAGGTGCTGCCGCACACTCGGCACTTCATTTCCGCCCCTTCCTCGATTTCAGATCAGATTCCCATTCGTCAGCGTTCGGCCGATACGCCGTCACGATACGCACGTCGTGCTGATGGAGGACGCTTTCTGCGGCATCAACATCCGTTCCTGAGATGACCGTTTCAAGCTCCTGGTCTGACATCTGCGCGAGTGGAAGTGGGCATATACCGGCTTGGCGATCTCCCCGTAGCACGTCGAGCCCGTCAAATACCGATATGTCCATTCTGCTGTTTGCCAATTCGGTAATTGTCGAACTGTCCGCCCGCTCGGCGACCGCCGGCGACTGCTTTGGAGGATCAAGAAGGAGCGTCTGTTGCGCCATGGCCTCCACCATATAGCCTGCGGGAAGTTGATCCGGGCCATTACCGACGAAATGGTGGAGAAGCTCGAAACGCTTTCCAAGGTTGTCGCGTTGAGAGTACATGGCCTCCCACATCTGTTCCCGACTCACCTCTTTGGTCCGTGCACTTTCGGCGATAACACGTCCGAAATCCCCCATGTCCAGAAGAATGGGCCTCGCAGTCAGCACGTGTATCGAGCTGTCGAGGGCTTGAATATCCGCCTGAATAATTGCCGCCACCCGCGGATCAGCCTCGGGCGAGATGATGATTAAGCGCCTGCGCCGTTCATCAACTCCCAAGGCGAGTACGTGATGCGGAAAGCCAGACGCTCCGCGAATCTGATGAACTGAGCGTGGCTCAGTGTCGAGGGCACGGAGGATAACATTCCACGCCTGTAACATCATCCGGTTCCGTCACGAACAGGCTGTTTCGGCCGTCAACGGCTTCGCGTTGAGCCGCGGCGCTGAGGGTCGCATCAGCCGCCGCCGGCTGCAAGCCGGTGATTCTTATTCAGCCCTCCCCCTGCACCTACCAACTGGGTAGGCTCAGCGGAGGGGCATGCGCGTATCCGCAGGAGGAGAGCCGAATGAGATTCTACAACCGGCAGCATCGGCACTATTGCGGAATCGATCTCCACGTCAAGACGATGTACATCTGCATCCTGGACTCAGCCGGTCAGATCCTCGTGCATCGCAATGTGAAATCGACGGCTGAGGCGTTCCTCGAGATCGTGGCCCCGTACCGGGAGGATCTGGTCGTGGCGGCTGAGTGCATGTTCACGTGGTATTGGCTCGCGGACGTCTGCGCCGCGGAGGGCATCGCGTTCGTGCTCGGACACGCCCTGGCGATGAAAGCCATCCACGGCGGCAAGGCCAAGAACGACAAGATCGACTCACACAAGATCGCGAGCCTCTTGCGCGGCGGCCTGCTACCGCAGGCCTACGTGTACCCCGCCGCCATGCGGTCGACCCGGGATCTCCTTCGCCGTCGGCTGCATCTGGTGCGCACGCGCGGCGAACGGCTGGCGCACATGCAGAACACCCGCGCCCAATACGATCTTCCAGCGGTCGAGCGGCGTCTCGCGTCTCCCGCCAACCGCGACGGCGTGAGCGCGCATTTCCCCGATCCGAGTGTCCGGAAGAGTGTGGACGTAGACCTGGCATTGATCGACCAGTACGACACCCTCATCGTCGACCTCGAACTCACCATCGTTCGGGAGGCGAAGCGCCACGATGCCGATGCGTTTCACCGGCTGCGATCAGTCCCCGGCATCGGGAAGGTCTTGGCGCTGACGATCCTCTACGAGATTCACGATGTCACGCGCTTTGATCGCGTGCAGGAATGTGCGTCCTATGCCCGGTTGGTCAAGTGCGTGAAGACCTCCGGCGGCAAGACGCTCGGGACGGGGGGCGCGACAATGGGGACCGTCCATCTGTTCCTGCGCCATACGAAGGACGGCAAGCAGATCCTGGCGGGGATCGAGAAGAAGCACGGCACAGGGAAGGCGCTCTCCATTCTCGCGCACAAGATCGGGCGCGCGGTCTTTTACATGCTCTCGCGGGGGACGGTCTTCTCGATGGAGACGTTCCGCGCGGCGTAGCGGGGCAGGGAGCGGGCGAGCCAGACGTCTAACTCGAGCCACGGGACCGAGCTCGTCACCGATCGTGACCACGCGTGCGCCGCAGAGCGCCACGAGCCGACGATCAGGAGCCTGAGGTCCGGCAGCGAGCAGCCGGTGATGGGACGCCCGCTCTCTCCCTCGCCAGGCCCACGCGTTCACGGGATGGGCTGCCCCTCCCCCGAGCCTGGCGACAACGGACGCGCGTACGCGACGTCGCTCGTCATGAGGAGGCCGGTATGAGGGCCCGAATGAGTTTCTAGGCCGCGCGGGTCTCACGACCCTCGCGCTTCGTCACGCGGCGCGTGAGCCTCAACAGGTGTTGGGTCCTCCGTCCTCGACGAAGGGCCAGCGCTGGAAACGAAGACGGCACTGAAAGGCACTGAAAGGGGACGCGGTGATTCGGAGGTTATCTCTTACGGTCGCGCGTCTTCTTGGATCGACGACCGGACGGAGAAGATCTACCCACTTGACGGGGGGAGGGCTGATAGAGGTTGGGCAGCCTTTCGACGACGAGGCCTGACCCGACGCTTCGGTTTTCGTGTTGCCTCGACGAGAGCCCGAGCAGCTTCACGTTCGTGTTGGCGGATGGTCGCGGCGATTCGATCGACATCGAAGTCATGGGCCCGACCGATCCGCTCTCGGAGCTTGTGGAGATCCTCGATGATTGAGTCCTGGCGCTTCATGACGGCTTCCTCGCGGGCAGCTCCTCAGGCGTGCAGATGATCGGCGGGTTCAGACCTTCGGAGCGACAGACAGCTTCGATCGTACCACGCATCGCCGCGTTCGCCAGATGCTTGCAGTTCCACGTCAGCAGGTACGTCACCTGGTGAGCCGCGGCCACCCCGATGTGAAATGCATCGACCGTGGCCTTCTCGGGTAGGGCCCCTTGCCGGACCAACTCCTTTGCAAGTCGGGTCGCCGAGTCCGTGAGGGCAAGGACGGGGATACCTCGCAGCGCCCGGAGTCGACGCGCCCGCAAGAGCTGATCGCCAGCCGCGGCCTCGTCGAGCACCAACTGCGAGACTCGCAACTGGTATGCCGTCCGTCCTCGCCACCAAGCGCGCGTCACAGTCTGGTGGGCGGCAAGCACCACGTCTCGGCTTCGTCGCGCCGTCAAGTAGCTGACGATGGTCGTTTCGACGTAGACCGTTGACACGAACGAAATAATCTCATATCGCCGTTTCGTTCATCGTGTCGGTCTGCCCAACGGGCCGCATCAGCCGCGGCGGCCGCCCACGACCGCTCAAACCAGCTCGAACATCGCGCGGCCGCCGACGGGTGCAGCCGCTGGTTGGGCAGCTTGTTCCAGTGCCCATACCGTGGTAATACTACGGTATGAAAGTCGCGCTGTCCATTCCCGATGACCTGTTTGAATCTGCCGAGACGCTCGGCAAACGCCTCGGCGTGTCGCGCAGTCGGCTGTATGCCACGGCGTTGGCCGACTACGTGGCCAAACACCAGAGCCGCAAGGTGACCGCACGGCTCGATGCTGTGTATGCCACCGAAGAGAGCCGCCTGGACACGTCGCTCCGTCGCGCCCAGGCCCGCTCACTCCCGCGCGACTCGTGGTAGTCGAACGCGGCGAGGTGTGGTGGGCCGACCTTGGCGAGCCCGATGGCTCGGAGCCCGGCTACCGACGACCACTAGTCATCGTGCAAAGCGATGCATTCAATCGCAGCCGACTCCGCACCGTCATTGCCGTCGTGCTCATGACCAACCTGCGCTTACTGGAGGCCCCTGGCAATGTGCTCATTCCGGCCAAGGCTTCTGGGCTTCCGAAGGACTCCGTCGCCAACGTCTCCCAACTCATTACCGTCGACCGCGACTTCCTGCTTGAACGTGCAGGCCGGCTCCGGGGTCAGCCTCTGAAAGATATCGAGAGCGGCCTCCGGCTCGTACTCGGCTTGTAGATATTCAAGCTGCCCAACGCCATGCCGCTCAGCCGCGAACGGCGCGGAGGTCAGATCGGCGCGCCCGCGCCGATCGTCGGCTGCAGCGGCTGGTTAGCCGGCGATCGAAACTGTTGCACGGCAATCTTGACTTCTTCTCGTACCAGCGAAATGAACTCTTCAGAATAGTCGTCAGCTACCCACTCCACAGTCCATCTGAATTCACTAGAACCACCAAGCTGCCGCATCCACGTCTTCCAGTATTGCCACTCAGCCTTCGGCACCCAACCCTCGTCGGCCGCCAGCCAAACCGTCTCGCAACGAGCAATTATGAGATCGCAATAGTGCACGCGAGTGCGCTGCACATCGGAAAGCTCCGGATAAGAGGCCGTGATGTCTGCAGTCGAGTAGTCGTACAGGCCGTGCAAATCCTTGATCTCTACAAGCATTCTCGTGTCGTCTATAAAACCAGCTATGCCGTCCAAATAGTTTCGAAAATGCTGCTCCTTCTTCCTGGCGCGGAACTCCATCGCCGTGAACACCAACGCCGCCGTGACGCCGATCGCCTGGATCCAATCCGAGATCATTGATGCGTCAGGCATTGCGCCCCTCCTGCGCGTAATTGGCTCCAGCGCCTCTATTGATCCGGGTCCGGCAACGTTCGCGCTGAGCCGCGCGCCGCGGCGACACGTTACCACGGACAGCGGGCGCGACGGCTCCAGCGCGATGTTAGCCAGCGATTCGTCGTTCCAACCATCGGCGCAACGATTCCTGCGTCTCGCCCGAGCGACGGCCGGCGAGAAGGCCCTCGACACTGATGTCCTCATCCAAATCCGGCCAGTGAATACCCTCGCCGTCTCCGATGAAACGCCAGTGCGAGCGCTCGGCAGGTGTCCCGTGCGCCAGTCGTGGGTACCAGGCGAGGGGCACACTGATGATCCGGCCGTCGAGAAGATCGACGACGAGGCTATCGTCGGTCACGGATACCCGTTGCGCCCGTGCCTCGGCAATGTCAGTCGGGGTTGACGAAGTATTCATTCCACGCCTCTAGGAGAAATTCTGCCCGCGCCGTGACGAGGTGTTCGACCTGTCGTAGTTCTGCCGAACCAAAGCCGCCGCTGCGAGCCAACCGTACCGGGTCGAGCCAGAACTTCGCACGATTCGCATCGCGTTCAACATGCACGTGCGGCGGCTCGTTCCGATCCGCCGAATAGAAGAAGAAGCGGTACGGACCCTCACGGTGAACCGTTGGCACCCTTGAAGTGTACAGATTCGCGGGAGTCGAGGCGTCCACTAGCGCACAAGGACCCGGTGCCCACTCCATTTCCGAATTCGTCCGCGTCTGGCTAGACAGAATGGCTGTCACAGCTTCTGCGACGGCGCTCAGTCAACGGCCGCCTTCGCGGGCCCCGCAAATTGAGGGGGGCCTGCTCGGCGGCGGGTCAATCGTCCAGTGTGGCTGAGACCGCGCAGGAAAACGAGTTGACCTACCCCTCGTCACGTCGTGGATTATGCGGAGTGTCTAACGCTTCGCACCGGGCCACACACGAGGAGGTAGGTCATGGGGAACCGTAGCATGTTCGTAGGGCTGGATGTCCACAAAGAAACGATCGACGTCTCGATTGCCGAGGGGCACCGCGGCGGCGAAGTCCGTCACTACGGCGTGATTGCCAGTGATCTCGAGCCGCTCGACAAAGTGGTCCGGGCGTTGCGTGCGCCCGACCGGCAGCTCCACTTCGTCTATGAGGCCGGCCCGTGTGGCTTCGGGATCTATCGGCACCTCACCAAACGAGGGGAACACTGCGTGGTGGTGAGTCCGTCGATGGTGCCGAAACGGAGCGGCGATCGGGTGAAAACCGATCGGCGGGACAGCCTGACGCTGGCGCGGCGGCATCGCGCCGGCGAACTCCGCGCGATCTATGTGCCGAACGACGCGGATGAAGCGATGCGCGATCTCGTGCGCGCCCGCGAAGACGCCGTCGTGGTGGGCACGCAGGCGAAGTACCGATTGAAGGCGTTTCTCCTGCGCCAGGGGCGCCGCTATCCGGGGCGTGAGGGCTGGACGCTGCCGTACCGTCGCTGGTTGACGGATCTCAGTGTTCCGACCGCCCCTCAACACATCACGCTGCAGGAATACCGCGACACGATCGACGAAACCGAGCGGCGAATCGAGCGCGTGACGGAGCAACTGCGCCAGCTCGCCCCGACGTGGCGCTGGGCGCCGGTGGTCGCCGCACTCCAAGCCTTACGCGGCGTGTCGTTCATCACCGCGGTGGCGTTGGTGGCCGAACTCGGGGACCTGACCCGCTTCGGCCATCCGCGCGAACTGATGGCGTACCTGGGCCTCGTGCCGTCGGAATACTCCAGCGGGCCGAGTGTGCGGCGCGGCGCGATCACGAAGGCCGGCAACCCTCACGCGCGTCGCCTGCTCGCCGAAGCGGCGTGGGCGTATCAAGGGATTCCTCGGATCGGCCGCCAGCATGCGTATCGGCAAGAAGCCTGCCCAAGGTGGTGTGCGACATCGCGTGGAAGGCGCAACTGCGGTTAATGACACGCTTCCGGCGGCTGGTCGCGCGCGGGAAGGCGAAACCGAAAGTCGCCACGGCGATCGCGCGCGAGCTCACGGGTTTCATCTGGGCGATTGCGCAGGAGGTGTCGCCGGCGTCGCAGTAAGCGGCGTGCGTACATGATGTCTTCGTTCCTCGGTCGTTCCGGCGGTACGGTGACCACGTGGAGAACCCTCGAGGCCGTTAAGGGCGTCAGCTTCGGCTGAGATGCCCGTGGCTAGCCTGACCTTCGCAGTTCCCAGTCGCTCCTCGCCTTTTTGAGCCCTTCGACGGCGGTAAGTTGAGTCCTGTCAACGCCGGTGGTGCGGAAGGGCGCGCGGTGAAGACCTACCCCCTTTTCACGCGATGGGTGCTTCTGGCATCGTGGGGCCGGATGTTTCTGCGCAGCACGAACCGGAAGAAGGACGGCAAGGACCACCGCTACTTCAGCATCGTTGAGAACCGGCGGGTGTCGACGGGCAAGACGGCCCAGCGAACGGTGTTGTACCTGGGTGAGATCAACGATCAGCAGCAGGCCTCGTGGCGCAAGAGTCTGTCGGTGTTCGACGAGGACACGCAACGCTTCACGACGCTGAGCTTGTTTCCGGACGACCGGCCGGTGCCGGCGGATGCCGTCGACAGTGTCCAGGTCCGGGTGAGCGGGCTGGAACTGCGGCGACCGCGGGTGTTCGGCAATTGCTGGCTGGGGTGCGAGGTGTGGCGGCAACTCGGGCTGGAGGAGTTCTGGTGCGAGCGGTTACCCGCCGGCCGCGAGGCGATCGAGTGGGAGAAAGTGTTGCGGCTGCTGGTGATCAACCGGCTGGTGGCGCCGGGCAGCGAGTTCCGGCTCCATCGGGAATGGTTTGTGTCCAGCGCGATGGACGAGTTACTGGGCACGGACTTCGTGGTGGCCGAGAAGGACCGGCTGTATCGCTGTCTGGACCGGGTGCTCGCGCACAAGCCGGCGTTGTTTGTCTGGTTGAAGCAGCAGTGGGCCGACCTGTTTCAGGCCGACTTTGACGTCTTGCTCTATGACCTGACGAGCACGTACTTCGAAGGCGAGATGCCGCAGAACCCGAAGGCCCGGCGGGGGTACAGTCGCGATCACCGGCCCGACTGCCTGCAGGTGGTCATCGCGTTGGTGATCACCACGGACGGGTTCCCGCTCGCCTATGAGGTGCTGAACGGCAACACGTCGGACCGCACCACGCTGCGCCCGTTTCTGACGCACATCGAGCAAACCTACGGCCAGGCGCGGCGGGTGTGGGTGATGGACCGCGGGATTCCGTCGGAAGCGATCCTGGCCGAGATGCGCGACCCGGACCAGCAGACGTGCTATCTGGTCGGCACGCCCAAGGGGAAGATCCAGCAGCACGCGAAGCAGTGGCTGGATCTGCCGTGGCAGACGGTGCGCGACTCGGTGGCCGTCAAGCTCTACGCCAAGGATGGGGAAGTCTACGTGCTGGCGCGCAGCACCGGGCGGCAACAGAAAGAGGTGGCGATCCGGCGCAAGCGACTGGCGCGGCTGCTGCGGAAGCTCCGCGCGATGCGGCGGAGTCTCCCCTCGCGGGACCACGTGCTCTTGCGCCTGGGGGCGGCCAAGAAAGAGGCGGGGCGCGCCTTCGGGTTCGTGAAGATCCGCGTGCCCGACCCGGGCCAGGCAGTCACGCGCGAGACGTTCCACGTTCAGGTCGACACGGCCAAGTTGCGCGCGGCGGAACTGCGTGATGGCCATTACTTGCTCCGGTCCAACCTGACGGCGGACGATCCCGCCGTGTTGTGGACGCGCTACGTGCAACTGACGCGGATCGAAGCGGCGTTCCGCTCCCTCAAGAGCGAGCTGGGGATCCGGCCTATCTACCACCACCTGGAGCACCGTGTCGATGCCCACATCTTCATCGCGTTTCTGGCCTACTGCCTCCAGGTGACGCTGCGGAGCCGGCTGCGGCGGTACGCGCCCGGCCTGACGCCCGCAGCGGTGCTCGACCTCTTCGCCTCGATCCAGATGATCGACGTCTGGATTCCCACCTGCGATGGCCGCTGGTTGATCCTGCCGCGCTACACGCAGCCGGACCGAGACCTCCAGCTGCTCCTCCATCAGCTTCAGCTGACGCTCCCCTCCCAGCCCCCACCGCGCATCCGTGCCGCGCCCGCTGTGGCCGCCCAAGCGTCTTTGTGGTGAAGACCTTTTGACAACCCCGATTGAATCTAAAGGACTTACCTCGCTTGACGTACGCGAACTGCGAAGGTCAGGCTAGCCATCAGCGGCGCGCGGAGCCCGCACAAGCGAAGCACGAGGCCGCTGCTCCGCGCGTCCGCTGCATGGCCTGGTTGGGCTGCGGACCTGGCCGAACGACGCTGACCACCACACGGCGCGCTTGGCGTGCACGTTGGAATTCAAGTCAGATCCCTACCAGTCGGGGAACGTCCTGACGACCACGGACCGGAGGTCCTTATCCTTACCGCTAGTCATCGCCAAGATGTCGCTCTTGTCGGCGACCCGGCGGAGCTGGACCACCTTTACAACGGTTCTCGCAGGATGGGTTTCGTCCACGTCCCAGAATCGTCCTTGGCCACGGATGATCGGGTCACTGGCTTCCCGGGACACTTCAAACTCCATTTCCCCGAAGCCATGGAATCGATCTTGTGGGCTAAAATTGGAGCTCTCCGGATACCACCCTTGCCAGAGGTACACGATCTTCCTCTCTTCCTTGGAAACGCGGGCTACAACGCTGCTCCAGTGCGCAATGGGAGACCCTTCCGCATCGTAGGAGCTCCCTCGGAGCTGAACCGAGTTGTAGAGGTCATCCAATTCGATCTGGAAGAAGCTCAGCCAGTGTGTACCCTCCATGGTGATGCGCTGCCACCAGGCTCCTTTCAGGCGGTCAAAGAAGGCGCGCATGGCTGCTTGCGCTGCGCCTGCATCCGGACTGAGCTTGTGTCTGACACCAAGCTTGATGATGCGCTCAGCGATCAAAGCGCACTTGGCGTCAAGGGGCGCCTTTAGATCCCCATCCTCAGGGCGCTTAAATGTCGCCGACTTCACGCCGAGTAGATCCGATGGCAGTTTCAGATCCGGCCGATCCTCTTGAACAAGATAGCAGCGTTCGCGCCCGAGGCCGCCCATGAACAAACCAAGCTCGAATATGACGTTATCGCGCGGCGAAAGCTTTTCCTTCTTTCGGCTAGTTGTGACGTCGTCAGGCGTTAGCACGAGGACGGCGAAATCGGCCTGAGCGACGATTTTCTCGAGCGATTCGATATACGTCGCGCTCAGCTCAAACTCGCGGGTCCAGGGCTCTACTTCGGCTATCTGATCCAACTCACTTAGCAGTGACCGCCGAATCGCAGTTGTGACGTCGAGGCCCTCTGAGGAAGAAGCAATGAACACTTTCGACCGCGTCACCATACTCTCCTCCATCTTTAAAGACATGGACCGCGGCCCAACGGTCCGGCTCACCCGCGCCGGTAAGCGGCGCGCGAGCGACGCGGCGGCGTCGGGTGCAGCCGGATGTTATGCGGCTTACATCCCGAACCTAGCACGAAGGTCATTCAGCCGGAACATCCGTACGTACGCCTCGACAGAAGACGTCCCCGCGATTGCCTTGACCCTCTGCTCGACGGCAGCGTCAGCCTCCAGGGGGCCATCCGACACAACAACCAAGAATAGAACGCAGCCCTGAAAGCGATCGAATTTCAAGGTCCGACAGAGCTCGATCATGTGTTCGATCTGAAAGTAGGGTACGCCTCTTCCATGGTTCTCACGAATATCAATCGCCACCAGGTCCTCGCCGCGAACTGCAGCACCGTCAAACCACACCCAGCCGTCGCCAGCTGGAACATGAACATTGGACTCCACGTGGCAGCCGAACTCCTCTTCCAATGCCTTGATCGCGAGCAGGGCTCCCAAGGACAGTTCTTGCCGTATCTCTCCGGCCGCGATACGCCTATACCGAGCGCCTGCGCCGATGGCCTTGGCGGCGAAGTCCTCGGCGCGTGTACGCCATTCGCGTAACACTGACTCAGAAAAACGAACCTCGTCTCGATCGATCAAGACCGAGCACGTCTGACAGAGCCAAATGGCGTTCTCGGCGGAAGCTCGCAGCGTCGGCGACAGATCAGGCCGATATCTCGGACCGCCGGGAGCCGCAGCCGTGATGTGCGCCGCGACGCCGACGCTGATGGACCGAGCGGGATCAACCGCTGGGCCGCTCGTTATTCGCTGGCATTCCGGGTTCGAACAGTGCAGGCCCACCCGGTCCGCAACCCGTCGCTTCACTGATTCGGGAAACTCGTCCCTGCCCATCCTCGTGATTCAGACCGCATAACGTTGGCGCTGAGCCGCGCCGAGCGAGTCACGATACACCGAGCGGTAGGCGGGACGCGAGAGCGGCCCGCCGCGGCGTCGGCTCCAGCGCGATGTTATCCGGTCGGTCGGCAGCACACATCACAGACGGAACGTGCGCGCGGGCAGCCGGTGTGCTGATCACCCCCAGGGCGGCGCGTTCGACGGAACGCGTTGCGTCTGGGCTGTGTTGAAGCACGTCGTTCGTGCCGGCCCGCGCCGACGCGCGAGTTGCCCGGCGGGGACGACGGCGCCGAGGGGGTGGCCGTGACGACCACGAGCGCCGCCACCGCGCCGCCGCACCCGCGTGCCCCCAGCGCGGAGGTCACGTCCCGCTGTGCATCGACCAATTCCGAATTCCGTCGCCAGGCGCCGCTGTGCGGCTTGACCTCTCAACGTGCCCGGCCGTCTCTCCCTGAACCGATCAGATCCGATTTCGTCCTTCTTGTGTCCGCCCAACTTGTTAGTCGACCGCGAGCCGACGCGTATCCAGCGCTCGTGGCGTTCCTGTCCGGACGCGCAACCTGCAGCAGTGGCGCCGATTCTAACTGAGACC
>JACPCS010000056.1 GCA_016184455.1 Acidobacteriota bacterium | reverse complement strand
CTCACTGCTGCACGTTCGCGGCGGGACCCACCCACTTGAAGCCGTCCGACGGCCGTTCGATCGTGTGCAGCAGCATGCGGTGGTCTTCCGCGATGCGCCCCGGCATCCCGGTGACAATGACGCGATCGCCGGGTCGTAGCGTCGACTGCGACAAGCCGGCTTCGGTCAACACCTGGGGAGCGGCGCCTTCGATCACCCAGATGAACATCTGCCCTTTGTCGTCGGGCGCCTCGACCCGCATGAAGGAATGCGGGTTGCGCCAGAGGAACTCCTTCAATGTCCCCTCAATCCGCACGGTCTTGCCGACGAGATAGGTGGCGGCCACCGAATGATGCGCCGAAATGACGCCACGGCCCACGATCAGGAGGGCCACCGCACTCAACGAGACGACGAGCACTCTTCGGGTCATGACTCGCTCCTAGTTGCTGGCACGCCCTGCGTTGCTGATGGTGAGACTCTTGTACGCCGCTTCGACGAACATCTCCGTCGTCCACGGGCCGGTCGTGCGGCCGTAGATCGGGTCGTAGTCGCGCGTCGGCCGGGCCGCCGTCACCTGCTCGAGCGTCAGGCCCCGCTTGATCATGTCCTGCAGGCGGTCGCGAACGATCGTCACCATATGGTGATAGACCGCCAGGTCCGCCACGTCGCACACGCGTCCGTGGCCGGGGACGATCATCGTGCCGCCCTCCTGATGGTCGGCGGGAATGGCCATCTGCTTCAGGCGGAACAGAGCGTCGACAATGGCCTGCAGGCTGCCGCCGTTCTTCAGGTCGATGAAGGGGTAGCTCGTGGGATCGAAGATGTCGCCGGTGCTGATGACGTCGGCGCGGCGGAACAGCACGATGCTGTCGCCGTCGGTCGTCGCCGGCTGATGGAAGATCTGGATCGCCTCGCCGTTGAACGACAGGTTCTTCAGCGGCACGGAGTACGTATCGTTGGGCCAGGCGGCCTCAGGGACCGGAGGCCTCGCGTTGCGATCGGCCATCCGGTCGAGAATCGAGCTGAACGCAATGATGAAGACGCGGGCCTGCGCGGCCCTGGAGATCGCCAGCGGCCGGCCCGTGCGCGCGAAGTGCTCGTTGCCGCCGACGTGGTCCGGCCGGTCGCTCGTGTTGACGATGTAGCTGACCTGCTGTTTCGAGAGGGCCTGGATCGTCTCCGCGACCTTCGGGCTCATCGCGGCCGCACCGGAGTCGACCAGCAGGACGCCGTCTTTCCCGATCTGCACCGTGATGTTGCCGCCCGCGCCGGCGAGCATGTGGATGTTGCCCTGGACACGCACGAGCTCCAGCGCCGGACTCGTGAGTGCCGGTTGGCCGCCCCGGGTCGGCGCCTGCTGCGGATAGGCACGTCCGGTCGAGGCCATCACCCCCAGAATCACCACCGCCGACGCGACGCACAGCTGCTTCATGACGGGGCAAATTGTAACGCCGAAACGGGGCCGCGGCTCCGCCGCGGAAAAACCCTCGACCCGCGGCGTCGTGCCGGTCTGGATCCGGCAATGACCGCGCCACGAGAGGGGCATCGGTCGGCACGGACTCTGCTCTCGCTAGTCGGTGGTTGGGAGTCGGTAGCTGGTAGCAGGAATCTGGAACCAGGAACGAAAGAACCAGGAACTGCTACCGACTACCCACTACCGCCTACCAACTATATGCGGCGAGATTGGGTGGCGTTTCTCGCGTGTACCGTGCGGGGGCACGACGACCGCATCCGTCGATATCCCGGCCGCCTGTTCCTGCGGTGCGAGCGCTGCGGCCGGGAAACGCCCGGATGGACGATTGACGCGAGACCCGGTATCTCGCCCGGCGGCGCCCCGCCGTCGCGGATGTCGCTCGTCACCCGCCCGATGGCTCCTCGAAGGTCTGACGGCGAGATGCCCCGCGAGCGGGCAGCGTGACTGAGCCCTCACCCGAGGGCGTTGTCGAGCGACATCATCACCGCAAAGCCGCCGATGAAGCCCAGCGTGGCCACATCAGTGGTCCCAGACCGTACGGTTTCGGGAATGAGCTCTTCGACCACGACGTACAGCATGGCGCCGGCCGCGGCAGCCATGCCGTAAGGGAGGAACGCTGACGACGCGAGCACGAGCACCGCGCCAACGACACCGGCGACGGGCTCGACGGCGGCCGACAGCTGACCCCAGAAGAACGCTCGCCCACGCGACATGCCGCCGCGTCGCAGCGGAAGCGCAATCGCCAGCCCCTCCGGAATGTTCTGCAGGCCGATGCCGATCGCCAGGGCGGTGGCCGCGCCGAGGTCCCCACTGCCGAAGCTGACGCCGACCGCCATGCCTTCCGGAAAGTTGTGCAGCGTCATCGCCAGCATCAGCAGGAACGGCCGCCGCCAGTGCACCCGCGGCCCCTCGAGCGTGGCCTCGTCCGGGAACTCCGCGTGGAGGTGCGGGAGCAGCTGGTCGGCGATGGAGAAAAAGCTCGCGCCAGCCAGCAGCCCGATGGCCGAGGCCTGGACACCACCCGCGGCGATGGCCGGTACGAGCAGCGACCAGCACGAGGCGGCGACCATGACGCCGCCGGCGAATCCCATCATGGCGTCCATCAGGCGACGCGGTGCGGTACGGAAGAACAACACCGGGAGCGTGCCGAGAGCGGTGAGCGCGTACGTACCCGTCGTGGCGATGAGCGCATTCAGGACAGGACTGCGGGTGCTGAACGAGCTGAACCAGTCGAGCATACAGATGGCCGCCCCCGGCCGCACTTCACCTCACAGCGGATTTTTTCGAGAACGATGCGAAATAACCCTCACGACGCCGGGTGAGGGCGTAGGCCACAAGTGCTTCGGCGGGGAATGTCCAGGGGCACCCCTACTGGCCTGCAATCTGCACGGGCCACGCCCCATGCATCGAACTGCACTCGTGTCTCTGACGACGGCAGCAGTGCTGATCGGCACGGCCCCGGGCCTCGCGCGGCAAGAACGGTCAAAGGCGCCGGAGGGGTGGAGCGCGCTGCGAAAAGCCGCCGACACGCTGGCGGCATCAGGCCGGCTGCTGATGACCACCGCCCTGGCCAGGGACACGACGACCTGGATGGAGATGGCGCGTGCGCTGGTGAGCCAGGCTGAAGCGACGGCGAAGATCGCCGCGGCGAAGAAGGCTGAATCGCTTGCGCAGGCCGCCGACGACGCGTACACCACCTGTGAAACGTGCCATGCGCGCTACCTGGAGCCGGCCGGAGAGCCGCCCCGCTGAGCGGATTCGCGTCGCTGACCTGACCTGTTCGGTCATCGACTCGGCCGTCAGCACGGCTCGAAGTATCGCTCGCCGGCGCACGCGCGGCAGAAGACACGGCCCGAGCAGACCACCTCCCGGTGGAAGCTGACGCCTTCACCGCACGCGATGCAGATGGCGCGGGCGGGCTGCGCGCCGGGCAAATCCTCCGGGTGAAATCTCGCCAACACCCACTGTGACTTGAAGAGCTCCTCGTCGGTCAGCACCCGGTACGCGCGCCCGAGGGCATCCTCCTTTTCCGCGGCCGGGAACAGTTCACGCGCTTTTCGATCTGCAGCCTCCTTGGTCGCAATGCGGATCGCCCTTTGGGTTCGCACATCGACAAATGTCGCGGCCATCTTCCCGAAGTCCCGATGCTTCAGCGTCCGGTTCCCCAGGCGACAGCCCGTCACCAGCTCGACGGCGTCCGGCAGGCAGCGATCGGTCTCGACGACGGTGATGAGCGAGTGATCCTGCGGCGGCTCGTCGAGGCCGAGCTGCCTCAGACCGAGCAGGGCCATGCGGATCCCCAGTACCATCCCCGAACGGGTATGACCATCCCGCGCGGCCTCTGTGACGTACTCCTCCCAGGTCTTCAATGCGGGATGCAGATTCGCGACGGCCAAGCGCTTCTCCCTCATCGGCGACGTGGCGCCGGCCTCACGGGGCGGCCGCACCCGAGCGGGCCCGCTCGTAGGCGTCTTTGCGGATTTGTGCTTCTTTGGCTGAAAGGCCCGGTGTCGTGCGCAAGCCGAGGCCCCGCATGTCCTCGGCGCTCGACTCGCCTTCGTAGCACGCCTCTTCCCAGAGCTCCGGGGTCGGCCGCTGGTTGCGCCGCAGCCCTGCCGCCATGGTGAATGGGCGGGTGTAGACCAGCGGGTCGTCGATCGTGATCTCCCACAGGAGCGAGTTCCGGTCGAACATCGTGAAGCGCTCCGTCACCACGGCGCCATCCGACACGAACCGGCCCTTCTGGTCGATCCAGGCGCGCCCGTTCTGATTTCTGGTCTCGATGACGAGCGTGTTGCCCTCCCACCGGCCGCGCGAGTCGCCCTGCCACAGCGTGACGTCGCGTCCGAGGGGTGGACGGCCGTCGAGGATCACGATCCGGTACGCGTTGGATTCCTCCGACAGCATCACGAATTTCGTCGGCGTCTGGATGAACTGATGCGAGTTGCCCGAGTACAGATGACGAGGGACGCCCGACGGGAAGCACTGCACGTTGTGGTCGATATAGCGCGCGTGCCGTTCGGCCACGTATGCCGCCGCCCACGGCCGGATCGGCAGCTTCCCATCGAGCGGGTCGACGATGAAGCTGGGGCCGCCGCTGTCGTTCCACGTGTGCGGGTGTGCTTCGATGTCCTCGTACCACGCGTTCGTCCCATTCCAATAGCCGGAGAGATCCGGCTTGCCGTCAGCGGTCCGCGGTGGAGAGAAGGTCTTGATCTGCTCGAGCGCACAGGCCCGCAGCGGGACCGGATCGCCCATCGGGCAGACAGACTGCTCGAATCGGCGCACGGCGGGGATCTTCCCCTCCTCCTGCCCCCAGACCTGCACCACACCCAGGCCGAACGTGCAGGCGAATGCGCCCACTGCGCCAGCGGCCCGCCAGAATCGTCGCGTCCTCATGCGCCCTCCGAATGGATCCGAAGTCGTTACCGGTCGTCCGGCCTGAGGCCGAACCGCGAATCTTTTTCCAGCTCCAGGTAGGACGGGCATTCGTACTCGAGGAGCTGCGCGTTGGGCTCGATCCGGCGGTAGAGCGGAAAGCGCATCGTCCAGGGCCGGGAGAAGACTTTTGGGTCCTCGATCGTCGCCTCGTACCAGATGTGGTCGGGACCGGCTCGGGTCCAGCGTTCCACCAGATGCATGCTGTCGCTGTGAAAGTTGCCCGAGCGATCGAGCCAGTTGGTATCGGTAAAGTGGACGACGTCGACGACGAGCGTGTCTCCGTCCCAGCGCGCGCGCGAATCCCCCATGTACCACTGAATGGGGCCGGGCGGGTGCGTGCCGGTCAGGTAGACGTACCGCGTCGTGTGCACGTACTCGTAGAGGATCGTGACCTGCGTCGGCGACTGCACGATCTCGAACGGGTACGGCATGTAGTTGATGCGCGGCGTTCCCACCATGAAGCACTTGGATTCGGGGTCGGCCGTCGCGCGATGCCGGTAGTTCTCGTACCGCCTCGCAAGTGCGCCCTCCCGATACGGGATCTCGTTGCCGACCACGATACCCAGTCCCGCGGGAATGCCGAGCGTGGCCGGATGATCCGTGATGTTCCAGACGGCCGTGTTCACCGCCTGCCAGATGCCCTGCAGATCCGGCTGCCCGGCGGGCGTGCGGGACACCTTGTAGGTGGAGGCCGGCGGCGTCTGCGTCTGCCCCGACCCGGCCGCCAGCGTGAGTGCCATCGCGGCGGTCACGACAGAGGCAGCAGCCAGCGGCATCATCGTGCGCTTCTTCACGTGTGAATTCTCCTGTTGGTTGGTGGGGTCTACTCCCGGGCGTCACCTCTCGCCCTGGTCCGAAGCGGCGTGCTCGTACGCGTCCTTGCGGATCTGCGCCTCCCGGGACGAGATGCCTGGATGCGTCCCGAGCCCGAGATTCCTGAGGGTGTTGGCGGTGGCCTCGCCCTCGTAGCACGCCTCTTCCCAGATCTCGAAGCCGGGCCGCGTGTTGCGGCGGAACGCGGAGACCATGGTGAACGGCCGCGTGTACACCAGCGGGTCCGTGACCGTGACCTCCCACAGGATCGAGTCCTTCTCGAAGAGGGTGAAGCGCTCCACGACGACCGCCGCATCCGTGAGGAAGCGCCCGCGCTGATCGAGCCACGCCCGCCCGTTCTGGTTTCTCGTCTCCACCACGAGCGTGTTCCCCTCCCACCGGCCGCGCGAATCGCCCTGCCACAGCACGATGTCGCGCCCCGTGTGCGGCCGGCCGTCGAGGATCACGATCCGGTACGCGTTCGCCTCCTCCGACAGCATCACCAGACGCGTCGCCGTCTGAATGAACTGGTGCGCGGACGTCATATAGAGATGTCGGGGCACCCCCGACTCGAAGCACTGGCCGTTGTGATCGATGTACTTGGCGAAATTCTCCGCCCGCTTCGCCTCCGCCCACCGCTGGATCGGCACCCTGCCATCCGGCGGATCGACGACAAAGCTGGGACCGCCGGTGTCATCGAGGGTCCGCGGGTGCGCCTCGACGCTTTCGTGCGGCACCTGCGTGCCGCTCCAGTAACCCGACAGGTCCGGCTTGCCGTCAGGCGTACGCGGCGGCGTGAAGGTCTTTATCTGCTCCCGCGCGCAGGGAACGAGGACGAGAGGATGACTGTCAGGACACACCGACTGCGGGACGCGCGGAAGGGACGGAATCTCCTGCCCGAACGCTGGAGCCGGACCGGGCGAGAGGGCACACGCGACAATGCCCGCCGCGACGCCCAGCGTGAAACGTCGGTATCCCATGCACTCCCTGCAGCGCGAAACGCGTGCGTCGGGGAGCAACAAACATACCAGTGGATCGGACCAGCAAAGGGGGAGACGGAACGTCCGGAGCGCCACTGATTTTTTCCGGCGGACTGCGGATTTTTGCGCCGCGCGCATTGCGCGATCGGACCCACCGGCCCGCCCGGCCCTGATCGCGGCGGGAGCGCCTGCTGGTGCATCTGCATCAGGCAATTGACGCAGCCGGCGGATTCACCTCCGCGTCTTGCCGGCATAAGCTCCCAATCACGAGGCGCGCGCGAACTCCGTGGCGCGCGCGGGAGAACGACACACGGTGGTATCCGCGTTGCAGCTCGGCGGCAGGTCCAGGGAAAGGTCGCGCGCATGAGCACGGGCCGTGTGAATGGGATCGTCGCCGCGAGGATGCTCCAGGAGGGTTTCGCACGCGTCGGGCGAACTGAACTGGTCCGACTGCAGAAGAAGCTGGCGATGCTCGATGGCGAGCAGCGTGCGATCGTGGAGGGCGTCGTGGCGCACGTGGTGGCGGCGCTTGCCGCCGATGCCGTGCGCCTGCTCGCGGCGCAGCCCGAACAGTACGTCGTGGACAGCGCCGTCCACGTGTTCGGGCTCTCAGGCGGGGACGGAGATCGCTGAGCCGATATCGTCGTCTGGAGGGGCTCTTTTTATCTCGTTCATATCGACCATCATCTGAGCCCTCTGGAGCGGCGAGCTCAGGCGCGCTCCGTCCCCTTTTCCTGGGCCTGCCCCACCGCCTCGGCCTGTCCGAGGTTGCAGACGGGGGCCCATTTCGCGACCAGGTCCGCCTGCTCGGCAGCGCGCCTCGATTCCCCGCTCCGGTTCGTGTGCACGTGCACGTGCGTCGCGCCGTGGCGTCTGGCGCACGCTTCCTTCTCCGGGTCGAGCCGGCGTTCAAGGCTCTCCGTCTGCCCGACGTAGATCGCCTCCCACGATCCCGATTCGACCTCCCTCGCATAGACATAGTTCCCCGGCTCGTTGTTGAAGAACGTGCCGATCCGGTGAACCCAGTACACGTATTCCTTTCCCGACTGACCCGCCCAGTAGATCTCAGCGTCCGGCATCCCTGTTCTCCACACCCCCGGAAGGGCTGATTCGATGCGCTGGTTTTCGGCGCACGCGGCGCACGTAGAGCGCCAGCACGCCGAGAGGAATGGCCAGGTAGATGGCCACGAACACCACCACGATCAGGAGCGCTCGAATGTCGACATCCATGGCTGGACGTGTGGGACCCTGAGCATCAACCGTACCGCGGCGATCCCTCCGGTCCTGATGCGCGCGCCCGGATGGCGCGACCAGACAGGTGCCAAGAATTTCCGAAGGCCGCGAACTATTCCCGCCGATGCCGCGCGCGATTCACGCCAGGCGACAGACCCACCGCGGGGTTCACATCACCCCACGATGGCCTGCAATCTGCGTACTCGGTGCATTCGCCGATGAGAATGTCCGAACCGGAGCCCGGTCCCGAACCGGGCGACACGGGACAGCTCCTCACCGCCCGCCTCGTGGTGGCGCTGCTCGTCTGGCTCGGCACGGCAGCGGTAATCTTCGCGGCCTACGGGGTGGTCGAGGGCCTGTGGATCTGGCGGTATCCGCTCGAGACGCGCCGCCTCGCACACTTCGGGCGCGACCTCACCGCCGCCCTGGCGGGTGGCATCGCGGCCGGACTGTACCTCTTTGGACGGGTGCTCCCGTCGCTCGACCGGGGCCTCGAATCCGAATCCCCGGAACGGCCGGACAGCGCAGCCGCCTCGCTGCGGGAGGCGCTCGCGGGCTGGCTGCTGGGTCTCAGGTGGGTGGCCGTGCTCGTTTCGGTCGCCGTCGTCGCTTTTGCGACGCGCTACGGCCCCCGGGTGGAATCCGGCTCGTCTCCGTACCTGTGGGCCGGCGTCGTGCTCCTCTTCGCGTTCAACACGGTCCTGAGTCTGTACGGACCACGGCGGATTGGGAGCCAGGATGCCCTGCTCGGCCAGGTCGCCGTCGACGTCGCGATCCTCGCCTGGCTGGTCCACCACGCCGGAGGGCTCTCGAACCCGTTTGCCGGCTTCTTCGTGTTCCACGCCGCCATCGCGGCGGTCGTCCTCGATCCGCCGTGGCCGCGGCGCGCCGCCGTGGGCATCGCGCTGTTCGTGCTCGTGCTCGGCGTGGCCGAAGTCACCGGGTGGCTTCCGCCCGGATGCGTGCTGGATGACGGCGGCGTCTGCGTCGCGCCGCCGGCGGACTGGATGCTGCAGGCGGCCACGGGAACGGCCATCGCCGTCATGGTCATCGTGTGCGGTCTGATCGTGGCCAGCCTGGTGCGGGTGCTCCATGCGGACCGCGAACGGCTCGCCGCCGCGAGGGCGCAGATCTTCGCGGAGCGCATGCAGGAGGAGCGGATGGCCGTCGTGGGCAAGCTCGCCGCGGCGCTCGCCCACGAGCTCAACAACCCGCTCGGCGCCATCGCCCTCTTCGCGCAGCATGCGCTCGAAAGCGTGCGGGCGCAGGATCCGCTGCACGAGCACCTCGGCACGGTGCTGAGGAACGCGAAGCTGTGCAAGAAGATCGTGCGCGATCTGCTGGAGTACGCGCGCCAGCGGCCGCCCGAGCGACGGGAGGTTTTGCTCGCCGAAATCGTCGCCGACGCCGAACGAACGCTCCTGCCGCAGGCGGAGGACTCCGGTGTCACGCTCCGCCGCGAGGACGGCGCCGACTCCCGCGCGCGGGTGTACGGCGATCCCGACCAGCTCCGGCAGGTGCTCGTGAACCTGGGACTGAACGCGATCGAGGCGATGCCTGACGGAGGGACGCTGACGTTCTGCCTGGGCCGCACGGAGGAAGGCCAGCTCCGCATCGACGTCGTGGACACAGGCGTCGGCATTCCGTCGGCGGAGCAGGAATGGATCTTCACCGCGTTTCACACGACGAAACCCGAGGGCACGGGCCTCGGTCTCACCGTGGCGCGCGATCTCGTCGCCGCCCACGGCGGCGCGCTCGCCGTCACGAGCGCCGCGGGCCGAGGCACGACGTTCACCGTCGTGCTGCCTGCGCACGAGCCAGGCGCCGGCGGGGCGGGTATCAGGGAGGCATCGTGGTCATGAGCGCACGCATCCTCGTCGTCGACGACAAGCGCGATCTGGCGCGCGGCGTCGCGCTGGTGTTGAGCAAGCTCCCGGCGGAGGTGGCTGTGGCCCACTCGGCCGAACAGGCGCTGGAGCTGCTCGAGCGGGACCCGGCGGACGTGGTGCTCTCGGACGTTCGCATGCCGGGCCGCGACGGGTTGTCGCTGCTCGACTGCGTGCGGCAGCGGTGGCCCCAGGCGCACGTGATCCTGTTCACCGGCTACGGCACGATCGACTCGGCGGTCGACGCGATGAGGCGCGGGGCGTTCCACTATCTCACCAAGCCGTTCAACAACGACGAGCTGCTGGTGGTCACCGAGCGCGCGCTCAACGAGATTAGGGACCGGCAGGAGATCGCGCGCCTGCGCGCGGAGCTTCGCGGCACCTACGACTTCCACGGCATCCACAGCCGCGACCGGCAGATGCTGCCCGTGGTGGAAGCGATCCGGCGCGTGGCGCCCACCAACGCCACCGTCCTCGTCTGCGGCGAGAGCGGCACGGGCAAGGAGCTCGTCGCGCGCGCGATCCACGCCGAGAGCCCGAGGGCGGGCGGTTCGTTCGTCGCGTTCAACGCCGCAGCGGTGCCGGAGACGCTCGCGGAGGCGGAGCTCTTCGGCTGCAAGAAGGGCGCGTACACGGGGGCCGACCGCGACCGCAAGGGGCTCTTCCTCGAAGCCGACGGAGGCACGCTGCTCATCGACGAGGTCGCGTCGATGCCGCTCGGCCTGCAGGGCAAGCTCCTGCGCGCGCTGCAGGAACGGGAGGTCCTTCCGCTCGGCTCGGCGACGCCCGTCCAGGTCGACGTGCGCGTGATTGCCGCGATCAACGAGGACGCCCGGCGCCTGCTCCGCGAGAACCGGCTGCGGCGCGATCTGTACTACCGCCTCTCTGTCATGCGCATCGCCGTGCCGCCCCTCCGCCACCGCATCGAGGACATCCCGCTGCTCGCGAAGCTGTTCCTCGATCGGCTGACGTCGCCCGACAAGGTGGCCAAGCGGCTGGCGCCCGGCGCCCTGCGGCTCCTCATCTCGCACGACTGGCCCGGCAACGTGCGGGAGCTCCAGAACGTCGTCGAGCGCGCCGCCCTGATGGCGCGCGGCGACGAGATCAGCCCCGCCGATATCACGCTCGAAGACGACGATCTCGAGTGGCAGCCCGAAGGCGCCGAGTCGGTCCCGTACGAGGAAGCGAAGCGGTCCGCCATCGAGCGGTTCCAGCGGCGCTACATCGAGCATCTCATGCACGGGACCGACGGCAACGTCAGCGCCGCAGCACGGAAAGCCGACATGACGCGCGCCGCGCTGCATCGAATCCTGAAGCGACTCGGGCTCTCGGCCGAGGACGAGCTCGACGCCGACGCGGAGGACACGCACGACGAGGAGGCGGCGAACGAGCGCGATGTCACGCCATGAGCATCCGCGCCAGAACCTACATCCTCGTCATCCTGCCACTCGCCGGGCTCGCGTTCTTCGTCATCTGGGGCTGGAGGGAGCGATCGAACACCCTCGCGCAGGCCTCCCGCGCCATCGAGTGGGTCATGCTCCTGGCGGCAGGGGGCGAGTCGATTCACGCCATCCAGTTGGAGCGCGGGCGAACGGCCGCGTGGCTGGCGGGACTCGACGAGCACCCTACGCCGGCTCTCCTCGAGGCGCGGCGCGCCGTCGATGGGTGCGTCGCAGCGCTCCGCGCCTCCATCGCGCCGATCGCGGCCTCTCGTGAGCGAAGCGTGCTGCCGGAACCGAGCCGAACGGCGCTCGCCGCGCTCGACTCGGTCGCGGCGATTCGTCTCGCGGTCGACGGCCGGACGATCGCGGGCCCGGAGGCGACCGCCTCGTACACGCGCGTGAACGCCGCGCTCCTGGAGCTCGTACGGGCAGCGGCACATCAGGTGACAGACGCACGGGTGGCGCCTTACGGCGCCGTCTACACCGCCATTCTCCGGATGAAGGAGGCGGCGGGAGTGGAGCGGGCCATCCTCGTTGCCGCCCTCACGTCGGGTACGTTCCCTCCGGGACAACGCGATGCCCTGGTCGCCGTGGTCGCGCGCCAGGACACGATCTGGACCGAGCTGGCCGCGATCGTGGACGCCGAGGCCGGCGATGTTCTCGCGCGCGAAGCGGATCACCCGGCGGTGGTCCGCGCGCAGAGCATGCGCGAGCGGGCCTTGCGCGAGGGCCCCGGCGCTCCGGGCCTCGGCGCCGAGCCATGGTTCGACGCCCAGAGCGCCCGAATCGACCATCTGCGGGAACTGGAACATGGCGCGCTCGCGGATCTGAAGGAGGCGGCGACCGGCCTGTCGGCGGTGGCCCGCAGGGAACGCACGACCTTCGGCCTGGCCGGCGTCGCCATCGCGCTGCTGACCCTTGTGGGCGCCGCACAGTCGGCCCGCTCCATCCGGCAGTCGCTGGGCCGGCTCCATCAGGCGCTCGAGCACATCGGTGCGCATGAGGGGACCAGAACCGCGCGTCTGGAGGAGCGAGGTCCGTCCGAGCTCGCCTCGATCGCTCGCGCGTTCAATCGCTACGCGGAACGCCTCGAGGGCCTGCTGGAGCGCCTCGCATCCTCCGAAGCGAAGTTCGCCAGGTACGCCACGGAGCTGGAGCGATCGAACGCCGAGCTCGAGCAGTTCGCCTACGTCGCGTCGCACGACCTGCAGGAGCCGCTCCGGATGGTCGCCAGCTACACGCAGCTGCTGGGACGTCGATACCAGGGCAAGCTCGATCGCGACGCAGACGAGTTCATCGGGTTCGCTGTGGAGGGCGTCACCCGGATGCGAGAGCTGATCAACGACCTGCTCGCCTACTCTCGCGTGGGCCGGCAGGAACCTGATTTCGAGCCGACCGATCTGCGCGTCGTCGTGGAAAGAGCGCTCGCCAACCTCAGCGTCGCCGTGAGCGAGAACGGCGCCGCGGTGAGCTGTGACGATCTCCCCACCGTGCGCGGGGACAAGGTTCAACTCACGGAGCTGTTTCAGAACCTCATCGGGAATGCTCTCAAGTTCCGGCGCGACGATCCGCCTCGCATCCGCATCTCGGCGGCACGGGACGAGGCACGGCGCGAGTGGGCGATCGCGGTGTGCGACAACGGGATTGGGATGGAACACGAACACCTCGAGCGCATCTTCCTGATCTTCCAGCGACTCCATTCGCGGCGGAACTACCCGGGCACGGGGATCGGGCTGGCCATCGCCAAGAAGATCGTCGAGCGGCACGGCGGGCGGATCTGGGCCGAGTCGGAGCCAGGCCGCGGATCGACCTTTCACTTCGCCATTCCGGACAGGAGCTGACGATGAGCCGAGCGCAGGTGGACGCCAGACCCATCGAAATCCTTCTCGTGGAGGACAACCCGGGAGACGTCAGGCTGACGCAGGAAGCGCTCAGGGACGCGAAGGTCAGGAACACGTTGAACGTGGTGTGGGACGGAGTGGAAGCGCTGGCGTATCTCCGCAAGAACGGGAGCTATGCGTCCGCGGCACGGCCCGATCTGATCCTGCTCGATCTGAATCTCCCGCGGAAGGACGGCCGCGAAGTGCTCGCGGACATCAAGTCCGATCCCGCTCTCAAGCGAATCCCGGTCGTCGTCCTGACGACCTCGCAGGCCGAGCAGGACATCATCAGGGCGTACGACCTTCACGTGAACTGCTACGTCACCAAGCCTGTCGATCTGGACCAGTTCGTCCACGTCGTGAGGTCGATCGAAGACTTCTGGTTTGCCATCGTGAAGCTCCCGCCCCAGTGACACACCCATGCAGACATCTCCCATCCGCCTGCTCCTGGTCGAGGACAATCCCGCCGATGCGAGACTGCTCCGCGAGCTGCTGCGGGAGCTGAACGCCCCGGCCTTCGACGTGACGTGCGTGGAACGCCTTGGCGAGGCCGAGACCGTCCTGGCCAGCGAGACATTCGACGCGGTACTGCTCGACCTGTCGCTGCCGGACGCGCGCGGCCTGGAAAGCGTCGCCCGGGCCGAGGCCGCGGCTCCGGCCACTCCCCTCATCGTCCTGACCGGTCTCGACGACCAGAATCTCGCCGTCGAGGCGGTCCGGGCCGGCGCCCAGGAGTATCTGGTCAAGGGCGAAGTGAGCGGACCGCTCCTCGCGCGGGTGGTGCGGTATTCCATCGAGCGCAAGCGGCTGGAGGAGGATCGCCGCGAGCTCCTGGCGCGCGAACGGAAGGCACGGGCGGAAGCGGAGGCCGCATACGACCGCGCCCGCAGAGCCCTACGGCAGCGAGACGAGGTTCTGGGTACGGTCGCGCACGACCTGCGGAGCCCTCTCGCCGGCATCGCCGTAGCCTTGGCGACGATGCTGAGGAACACCACGAACCCGGAGGCCCAGAGGGTCATCTCGGCCATGCAGCGGGAAGCAGAGCGGATGAACCGTCTCATTCAGGATCTCCTGGAGGTGGCGAGCATCGAAGCCGGGCGGCTCGTGGTTCAACCCCGGCCCTGCGATCTCGCGACGCTGATCCGCGAGTCCACGGAGCTGCTCAGGCCCATCTTCCACGACCGGGGCCTCGCGTTCGAGGTCGAGATCCCCGAGGATCTTCCGCCGGTGCTCGCCGATCGCGACCGGCTGAGTCGAGTCTTCTCGAACCTCCTCTCGAATGCGATCAAGTTCACGCCGAGAGATGGACGAATCACGCTGACGACAGCCCGAGAAGGAGCCGCCGTTCGCATCTCGGTGACCGATACCGGACCGGGCATTCCCGTGGACGAGCGCGCCCGCCTCTTCGATCGCTTCGCGCACCCGCCGCGGCCCAGACCGGGTGGTGGCACCGGGCTCGGTCTGACCATCGCCCGAGGCATCGTCGAGGCGCACGGTGGACGGATCGAAGTGGAGAGCGAAGTGGGTACAGGAAGCACGTTCCACGTCACGCTCCCGGCGGCCGTCTTCGCGGTGCCCGCGGTGTGAGCAGCGGGCCGTCAGGCCGGATCAGTAATCGGCATCGTCGGGAGGTTTCCTCCAGCCGCCCAGGGTGGCACCCACGCCCACCAGAAACAGGAGACCGATGAAGAACGGCAGGCACGCGACAAACCAGAAGTTGCCGTCGTGCCGCTCGATGAGCGCCCAGTTGACCGCGAACCACGCCGCGGAAATCGACAACCAGATCCAGATAATCACCGGGCGACCCCCGTCCCGTCTCCTGTAGTCCGTTGTCAGTTGCCAGTTGCCAGTTGCTGGCTAGGATGCCCTCTCGCACCGCGGAGCGGTATGACGACCGTCACCCACCCCGCGGTGGCCGCTGGAGACGCCGGTATCTACGCACGCAACCGCCGCTATACAGCGCGGCCCTCACAAACCCTGAAAACCCGCGCATTCGGCGCCATTTCGGGGTGGCTCGCGCCTTGCTCAGGTGGCGCGCGTGGGCTGTCCGTGTACGCGACGGAGGATCGCTATGACGACGAATACGGTTTCGGTGTGGCGCGGTGTGCGACGCGTCGTGCGCTTCGCCACGTTGCTGGCGGCATGTGTTGGTCTCGCAGGCGTTGGCGCCGAGAGGTCGGCCGCAGCCGCTTCCACCGCGGAAGACATCGCGGCGGGCGGGAGCATCTTTCAGAAGAAGTGCATTGGTTGCCACACCATCGGCGAAGGCACGCTCCTCGGTCCCGATCTGGGCGACGTGCACAAGCGGCGGGAGCACCGATGGCTCGTCCGATGGCTGCTCGATTCGAGCGCGATGGTGGAAACGGATCCCGACGCGCGCACGCTCGTCGCGGCACGGGGCGGCCAGACCCGGATGAAATCGCTCCGGCTGACCGATCGGGAGGCGCTGCAGGTCCTCGCCTACATCGAACTGGAGAGTACGAGGAAGACACCGGGCCCGGCGGCGGTGCAGCCCGTGCTCGTGAAAACCGCCGCCGCGCCGGCGCAGTCGCCGGCGGCCGCACCTCCGTCCGAGGCGCAGCCTCCGGCGCTGACCCCAGCGGCGTTCGAGCAGACGAAGAACCTGTATTTCGACCGCTGCGCCGGCTGCCACGGGCTGCTCCGGAAAGGCGCGACGGGACCGACCCTCGAGCCGGTGCGCACGGCCGAACTGGGCACGAAGGCCCTCCAGAACATCCTCACGAACGGCACACCCGGCGGGATGCCGGCGTTCGGCAACGAGAAGATTCTGTCGCCCGACGACGTGCGGCTGATGGCGACGTACCTCCAGATGCCCGCGCCCGAGCCACCTCCGGTCTCGTTCGACGACGTGCGTCAGAGTTGGAAGCTGCTGGTTCCGGTGGCGGGCCGGCCCAGAGCTCCGGTGACCAAGCGTCAGTGGGACAACTACTTCGGCATCATCCTCCGCGATGCGGGCAAGGTGGCCATCGTCGACGGCAACACCAAGGAGCGCGTCGCGGTCATCGACACCGGGTTTGCCGTGCACATCCTGCGGTCCTCGTCGACCGGCCGCTACTTCTACGCGGTCGGCCGCGACGGCCGCGTGTCGATGATCGATCTCTGGCCTGAGACGCCGACGCTCGTCGCCCAGGTCAAAGGGTGCGTCGACGCACGAAGCATCGATGCCTCGAAGTACAAGGGGTACGAGGACAAGCTGCTCATCGAAGGGTGCTACTGGCCTCCGCAGTACGTCGTCTTCGACGGCCAGACGCTCGAGCCCAAGAAGATCGTCGACATCACGACGCCGGCCTACGACACGGGCGAGGCGCTGAAAGAGGTCCGTGTGGCCGCCATCGTCCCCTCTCACCACGGACCGCAGTGGGTGGTCAGTCTGAAGGAGTCCGGGCACGTGGCGCTCGTCGACTACTCGAAGCCCGATTTTCCGGTGACGAAGAAGATCGCGGCCGAGCGCTTCCTGCACGACGGCGGCTGGGATCGCACGAAGCAGTACTTCATGGTCGCGGCCAACATGCGCGATCAGATGGCGGTCATCGACGTGAAGAATGGCACCCTGGTCACGAAGTTCAAGACCGGCGTCAGGCCGCATCCCGGGCGTGGCGCCAACTGGGAGGATCCGGAGTACGGGTGGGTGAACGGGACCACTCACCTGGGTGAGGGCAAGCTGGTCATCTACGGCGCCGATCCAGCGAAGAAGCCGCAGTATGCCTGGAAGGTCGTGCGCGAGATCCCGCTGGATCAGCCGGGCGGCCTCTTCATCAAGACGCATCCGAAGTCGCCGTGGGTATGGCTCGATTCGCCGCTCTCGAACGATCCGAATGGGACGCGCCAGATCTGCATTTACTCGAAGAAGGACGCCAAGATCGACCGGTGCTTCGTCGCCTCCGAGCGTGGGCGTGCCGTGCACTTCGAGTACAACAAGGCCGGCACCGAAGTCTGGGTGTCGGTCTGGGACAAGGACGGCGAGATCATCGTCTACGACGACAAGACGCTCACGGAGAAGACCCGGATCAAGGGGGACTGGCTCGTCACGCCCACGGGCAAGTTCAACGTCTTCAACACGGCGGGCGACGTCTACTGACGGTGCGCCGTGCTCGACGTCAGCGAACTCGTCGAGGTGGCGCTCGGGCGGGCCGCGCCTGAAGAGGCCGCGGCCCGCGCGTCGGCGCGCTACGCGCCGCCGTCCGCCGCCCCGGCTGTCGTCGTCTGGAACGTCTGCCGCCACTGCTGCCTCCGGTGCCCGCACTGCTACGCGTCGGCCACCCTCAACCCTTCACCATATGACCTGACGACGGAGGAGGGGCGGGCGCTAATCGAGAGGCTGGCGGCGGCGGGCGTCCACGTCCTGATCCTGAGCGGCGGTGAGCCGCTGCTGCGTCACGACATCGTGGCGCTCGCGGCCCATGCGCGCGCGGTCGGCCTTCGGCCGGTTGTGTCGACCAGCGGCGTACCGCTCGACGCACGCATGGCCGCGGCGCTCGCGGCCGCCGGGGTCGGGTACGTGGGCGTCAGCCTCGACGGGCTTCCGCCCTTCAACGACAGTTATCGCGGCATGGTGGGCGCGTTCGACCGCGCCGCCGCGGGGCTGGCCTGCGCCTCGAGCGCCGGCATGCGCGTGGGCGTGCGGATGACGGTCACGCGGCGAAACACGGCCCACGTCGCGCCGCTCATCGCATGGGCCGTGGCATGCGGCGTGAACCGCTTCTATCTTTCCCATCTTCTGTACGCCGGCCGGGGATTCAGGATGGCGGGCGAAGACCTCCGGCCGGAGGAAAGTCGGGCGCTCCTCGCCGAGGTGTTCGAGACCGCGGAACGGCTGATTCTCCACGACGCCGCCATCCGGCTCGTCACGGGCGGCAACGACTCGGACGGCCCGTGCCTGCTCACGTGGATCGAAGCACGCCACGGCCGCGAGGCCGCCGGCCGCGTCGAAGCCGTGCTCCGACGCCGGGGCGGCAACTCGGCGGGCGAGGGCATCCTCGCGATCGACCATCGCGGCCGCGTGCATCCCGATCAGTTCTTCACAGCGTGCGTCCTCGGCGACGTTCGGCGGCAGACGTTTGCCGAGGTCCTCGGCCATCCGCTCCTCGAGGCGCTGCGCCATCGCGAGGTGCTCCTGCAGGGACGCTGTGGCGCGTGCGCGTACGCGTCCATCTGCCGGGGATCGCACCGCGAGCGGGCGCTCGCGCGGAGCGGCAGTCTCTGGGGGCCCGATCCGGCCTGCGTGATGACCGACTCGGAAATCGGTGCCTCGTTCGAGCCGGTCACTGCCTCTCTGCGCAGGACACGACAGGAGGCGTCCGCATGACTCCGAGAGTGCCGGGAGCAGCGCTCCTCGCGGCGTGTCTCGCGGCTCTGGCGGGCGCGCACCTGGCAGCCGACGCCGCACGACTCTCCGCCGGCATCGCATCGCGCGTGTTCGTCGTCGAACGCAACGCGGGCAGCCTCGCAGTCTACGACCTTGCCGATCGGCGCGTCATCGGGCGCATCGAAGGCCTCGGCAACCTGCAGCACGCGGTGATGACGTTCTCGCGCTGGCTCGACTTCGGCTACATCGCCACCCGAAGCGGGAGGCTCACGCGCATCGATCTGCAGTCGCTCGAGCGCGCGGGCGAGGTGCAGACGTCGAAGAGCTCCATCGATATCGCCATCAGCCAGGACGGGCGTTTCGTGGCGACGGCCGAATATGCGCCGGGCGGCGTCACGATCCTGGACGCCCGCACGCTCGACGTCGTACGGCGCATTCCCGGACAGTTCGAGCGGGACGGTCAGGTGCATCTGTCCCGCGTCACCGGCATCGTCGATGCGCCGGGCAATCGTTTCGTGTGCGTGCTCATCGAGGGGGCAGAGATCTGGGTGATCGATGCCTCGGGCGCCGAACCCGTGCTCGAGCGCCGGATTCCAACAGCGGCGGCGGAGCCGTACGACGCGATGATCACGCCGGACGGCCGCTACTATGTCGTCGCGCATCTCGACTCGGCCGACGTCACCGTGCTCGACCTCGACGCCCGCGAGGCGTCTCCGCGCGTGGTCTCGCTGCGCGAGCCTGGCCGCGCGTACGACCAGGGTGCTCCCAGGAAGCTTCCCCATCTCGCTTCGTGGGCGGTGGCCCAGGGATCGGTCTTCGTCCCACTGGTCGGCGAGAAGCGGCTCGCCGTGCTCGATCGCGACACGTGGGCGTTCAAGCGCTCGATCGAACTGCGCGGCCATCCGGTCTACGCCGTGCGGGCGCCGGGCGAGCGCCACGTCTGGGTCACGTTCTCGGGTGAGGCCGACGACGCCTTCGTGCAGGTGGTGGATGTCGGCTCGCTCGAAGTGGTCCACACCTTCCGCGTCGGCGCGCGGATCTATCACGTGGAGTTCACCCCACGCGGAAGCCACGCGCTCATCACGGCCAACGCGGAAGACACCCTCTTTCTCGTGAACGCGCGCACCTACGCCATCGAGGACCGCGAGACGTTGCGCTCCCCGTCCGGTGTCTTCGGCCTGTGGCGGGCGTTCACGATGGGACTGTGATCGACGACATGTCGGTGAAGCTGCCCCCGCAGGACGAGAACGCGCTGGCGATAGCCATCCAGGATGGCGTTCCCCTGTGCGCACACCCCTTCGACGAGCTGGGCCGGCGTCTCGAGCTCCCGTCGAGCGACGTGCTGGGACAGCTCCGGACGTGGAGCCGCGAAGGCAAGCTCCGGGAGATCTCAGCGGTGCTCGAAGGGAGCCTGCTGGGGTACGACAGCGCACTGTGCGCGGCGGCCGTGCCCGAGCAGGAGCTTCCCCATGTGACCGAGGTCGTCAATGCCCATCCGACCGTGACCCACAACTACCTGCGGGAGCATGCGTACAACCTGTGGTTCACGATCGCTGTACCTCGAACCATGGGGCTCGACGAGACGCTCGCACGGCTCGAGACCCGCGCCGGTGCGCGCTTCTTTCCGGCTCGAAGGACGCGGACGTTCAAGGTGGGCGTCAATTTCGACCTGCTGACCGGCGAGAACTCGACCAGCGCGCAGGCCCCGCCCGAGACGGCGCCGGTCGATCTGTCGGCCCGCGACGAGCGTCTGTTCCGCACGCTGCAGACGCCGCTGCCACTGGTCGCACGGCCGTTTGCGGCGCTGGCCGAAGGTGCCGAGTGCACCGAGGGGGAGCTGCTCACGTTTGCCCGCCTGCACCTGGGCGGCGCGATCCGGCGGTATGTCGCGACCTTCCGCCAGCAGCGCCTCGGTGTGCGGGGCAACGCCATGGTCGTGTGGCACGTGCCGGACGAGAAGCTGGAGGAAGCGGGGCGCCGGCTGGCGGACGCGCCGCAGGTGAGCCACTGCTACGCGCGCCAGCCTCTCCCGGACTTTCCGTACACGCTCTACAGCATGGTCCATGGCCCTAACGAGGCGCGGTGCCGGGATCTGGTCGACCGGCTCGCAGCGCTCGTCGGCACCGACGACTGCGCCGTGCTGGCCACGACGCGCGAGCTCAAGAAATGCCGTCTTCGGTACTTCTTGCCTGAACTGGAGCGCTGGTGGACAGAAAGCCCCATGGTCCACACGGCGTGAAGACAACCCCGCGGAACTGGGACGTACCGGCGAAGAGACGCTGAGCACCACCGGACGCGCGACTCTACGTCGAGGGGTGCTTCACAGATCCGTCATCCCGCACGGGGACCTTCGACGAGCGTGGTCACCGCCGAGCGGAGTCGCGGGCCTTCCAGTCCCGACCAGTCGTGTATCACACGCACCGATGACCGCTGACGTCACAAGGTTCAGCACGGCTGGCGCTCATGGTTGACGGAATCGGGACCTTGATGGGATCATCAAATTGGATGCACATTTGGTGAGGCCCCCATGCTCGACATTGCCAACGACATTCGGTCCCTGAGCGACTTCAAGCGTCATACGTCGGAGCTGCTGGAACGTCTGAAGAAGACCGGCAACCCGTTGGTCCTCACGATCAACGGGAGGGCCGAAGTCGTGGTCCAGGATGCAGAGGCCTACCAGGAGCTGCTGGTCCGCGTGGAGACCATCGAGGGGATTCAGCGCGGGCTGGCCGATGTGAAGGCTGGACGCACGAAACCGGCAGGGGAGGTATTCAAGCGGCTTCGACGCAAGCATGGCATACCGCGTTGAGCTCGCAAAGAGCGCCGAGATCCAGCTCGAAGAGCTGTATCTGTGGGTAATCGAGCGCGCGCCAACCCAGGGCGCGGCCTGGTTCAACGGTCTCGAGCACGCGATTCTTTCGCTCGAGCAACTCCCAAAGCGATGCCGCATAGCCCCTGAGAGCTTCGACCCCAATCGACCAGTTCGGGTCCTCACCTACGGTCGCCGTCCGCATGTGTATCGAGTGTTCTTCACGGTCGATGACAGCACCCGAGTGGTGCGTGTTGTCCACATCCAGCGTGGAGCGCGTCAAAGGCCCGCACCAAGTGCGCTCGACGCCGAGTAGCGCCGCCAATTGTCGCTGAGGAACCACGACGGAGGCACAAATCCGCAGTCCGTCATCCGTTCCGCTGGTCACCAATGAATTTGCCCTGACCCAAGACGAGCCGGTGGCGCAGGGACCCTGGCATATGGCTTCCCGCGGCGCCCAAGGCGAGCACACCCGCGCGGCAGAGGGGCGACCACCTGCACGTGGCGCGGTTCGCCGCCGGCGCCCGGGCGTGTGACCAGCTGCCGAACGACAGTCTGGCCACGGACGCCCCTCCTGGACGTAATACCGGTCGCTTTTGTCCTGCAGCTCGTGCTCGGGCACGGGGAACGCCCGGCCGTCCCGATAGTCGACCCGCACGACCTCGCGTCCGGTGCCGTCGATGTAGCGCAACTGGTAGTACGCACGGCGCCCCTGCGAGAAGGAGAGAAAAACGGATTCCAGAGCCGTGCGGGCCGCGTCCCTCTCCGTGCGGCGCGACTCTTGCCGGAGCTCTCGCAAGGCGGCATGCATGGTCAGGTACCGCAGATCGTCTTCGACCGAGGCGTCCAGCGTCTCGATCGAATGGGCTCGATCCTCAGCCGCCCCGGCGAGGCCAGTCAGCGCGCGCCCCCGCAGGTCAGAAGCAACCCGCGTGGCGGCCCATCCGCCGATCACGAGCGTCGGCAGCAGGGCGAGGCCGACGAAGCCGATCAGCAGCTTTGCCCGAATCGAGAGCTTCGGAAAGATCTTGTCGAGGTTCACGGCGACCGCTGGGGAGCGCACTGTCGGTTACTCACCGACGTGAGAGACCCCCGTGGATCGAAGGGATTCCGCCCATAGAAACAGCGAGCCGCTTGCCTATACAAGGTACATTCCAAGCGGCACCAGAATAGGGTCGCAGAATAGGGTGGGACTGGAAGAAGTGTATCAAACGGTGATGGCGCCTAGCGGCCGAAAAACAGCCACTGGCCGGAAGTCGTTCCCCCGCTGCCCACGCACGCTGACTTGGCTGGCGTCTGACTACGGCGCTGGGACGCGCCGGCGAAAGAGACGCTGAGCCCCAGCGGACGCGCAGCTCTACGTCGAGCGGTTCTTCAAAGATCTCGTCACCCCGCACCGGAAGCTCCGACGAGCGTGATCGCCTGTATACGGCGGTATGCAGGACCGCAACCGCCACTATTACCGCCGGCCACCCCTCCCATTGAAAACGGATGCTCTTTCGCAACACAGTTGGCAAATTCTCACGCCGGGCATGAAATCCTCCGCGTTTCAATGAGTTGAACGCACTAGTTTCCCACGCCAAATGAACTGTTTTGGCCGGGAAACGAACCCGCCGCTTCGCCGAGACCCGGGCAAGGTGTTTGCTAAACAGGCGCCAAGCGCGCGTTCAGCTTGGAAAAACTTCTCTACACGATAAACACAGGTCGGGTGGGAACGCTGAACCCTCGACCCGATTTGTGGGCCACGACGAGCCCATGCTCCAGCGTGGGTTCGATCGCTTGATCCGTTTCAGTAAAACGCGATCGAAGGAGACAGCTCGATGAACCAAGTGCCACGAAGTCATCTCGTCGGCGTGGCCCTGGCCCCCGTCGCCCTGGCGTGCGGACTGCTGGCGGCTGGTTGCGCCCGCGGTGAGGCACACGCTATTCCGACCGGCGAACAGCTCTACGCTGCGTGCGAGTCCTGTCACGGGGCCCGCGGCGAAGGCAACGTCGAACTGAGTGCTCCGAAGCTGGCCGGGCTGCCGGCCTGGTATCTGACCCGGCAGCTGCAACGCTTCAAGGACGGCACGCGGGGCGCGCACCCCGACGATGAGAAGGGGCTGCGGATGCGGGCCATGGCCCGCCAGATGATGTCGGACGCCGAGGTCGAGGCCGTTGTCACGTATGTGGCGGCGATGCCGGATGTCGATGTCATCCTCACGCTCCCCGAGCCAGACCTCAACGCCGGGCAGGCCGACTTCGCGGCCTGCGCGGTCTGCCACGGCGAGAAGGGTGAAGGCAACGAGTCGATCATGGCGCCGCGAATCGCAGGTCTGAACGACTGGTACGTGGCGGCCCAGATCAGGAAGTACCGAACAGGCATCCGGGGTGGAGCCGAGGGCGACGACGTGGGAGCCGCCATGCGGGAGATGGCCAACAAGGCGGTCGCGCCCGAGAGGATCAACAACCTCGCCGCCTACATACAACGCCTTCCGGGGTAAGGACCACACGAGAGCGCCAGATGAAGCCCACTCCCGACCCAGACGTGATCGCGCGGAGGGTCTTCGCGATGACCGTCGCCGGAGTCGCCGTGTTTGCGGCGGCGGCGTTCTACCTCGTTTCCTGAGGAGACCCCGGACATGATCTCCTGGTTGCTGCCACAAGCCTCCACGTTCGCATCGACGATCGACGGCCTGGTGCTGCTCATTGCGGTCATCGTCGGTTTCTGGCTCATCGTCGCGGAAGTGGTCCTCTTCGGGTTCATCTTCAAGTTCCGCGCGCGCGATGGAATCCGGGGCCAATATGTGTCGGGCGAGGACAAGTCCCAGAAACAATGGGTGTCGTACCCGCACTACGCGGTGGTCGTCTTCGACATCATCATCATCGCGGCGGCGCTCCGCGTCTGGAACGAGGTGAAAGTCGAGGTGCCTCCCGCCGACGAGCAGATCCGGATCATCGCCCAGCAGTGGTCGTGGACGTTCGTGCACGCTGGCCCCGACGGCAAGCTCGACACCCGTGATGACATCCGCACTGTCGACGACATGTACGTCCAGCGCGACCGGGTCTACACCTTCGAGCTGCACGCCCGCGACGTCGTCCATAGTTTTTCGGTGCCGGCATTCCGGTTGAAGCAGGATGCGGTCCCCGGCCGAGCGATCCGCGGCTGGTTCAAGCCGACGCTGGAGGGGACGTTCGATATTCAATGCGCCGAGATGTGCGGGATGGGTCATGGGCTGATGGCAGGACGCGTCCACATCGGGTCGGCCGCGCAATACGCCGCGTGGATGACGAACCTGACGAAGATCGGCGCTGCCGG
This sequence comes from Acidobacteriota bacterium, assembly GCA_016184455.1. GTDB lineage: Bacteria > Acidobacteriota > Vicinamibacteria > Vicinamibacterales > UBA2999 > MELF01. The sequence continues at coordinate 2,477 of JACPCS010000056.1, read as the reverse complement.
CACGGCCATGGCTCCGACGCTGATGGCCGATGTCGCCGCGCACGATCATGCGGGCACTGCGGGAGGCACGCGATGAGCGACCACGCGCCCGACGCGACGCACGCCTCGGGGGTCGCCAAGACGTACGCACGACGACGCTGGTACCGCAGCAGGGACGCGGTCACCAGCCACACGCCCGACGCGACGACGCATGTGCCAGGGTTCGTCAAGAAGTACTTGTGGTCCACCGATCACAAGACCATCGGGCTTCAGTACATGTTGACGGGTATGGCGATGGCGCTCATTGGCGCGTTCGCCGCGTACGTGTTCCGCATGCAGGCGGCGTTTCCCGGGGCGAGCGTCCCGCTCTTCGGCCGGGTCGCGGCCGCCGACTACAACTACCTCGTCACCATGCACGGCACCATCATGATCTTCTGGGTGGCGATGCCTGTGCTGCTCGGGGGGTTTGGGAACTACCTGATTCCGCTGATGCTCGGGTGCGACGACATGGTGTTCCCGAGAGTCAACCGCCTCTCGTACCAGGTCTTCTTCCTCAGCTCCGTCGTGCTCCTCGCGTCGTTCTTCGTGCCGGGGGGAGCGTTCGGCGGTGCCTGGACCGCCTACCCCCCGCTCTCGGCCAACAGCGCCTACAGCATGACGCCCTTCGGATCCACGCTGTGGCTCCTGGCGGTGGCGCTGGAGTTTGTTGCGTTTCTCCTGATCGTGATTGCCGCCGTCCTGTTCATGGGCTCGGTCGGTCCGCTCGTCGCCGGCGCCGTCATGCTGCTGTTGGATCAGGTCGTCGGGACGGGCTTCTACGATCCGGCCCGCGGCGGCGATCCGGTGCTCTGGCAGCACCTCTTCTGGTTCTTCGGCCATCCAGAAGTCTACGTGCTGCTGCTGCCAGCAATGGGGGTCGTCGCCGAAGTGATGGTGGTCTTCGCGCGGAAGAAGCTCTTCGCCTACCGGACGATCGTCTATTCGGCGGTCGCCACGGGGATCATCAGCTTCTTCGTCTGGGCGCATCACCAGTTCGTCGCCGGCATCGACCCCCGGATGGCCAGCCTGTTCAGCCTGACCACGCTCATCATCTCGATTCCGGTCGCCGAGATGTTCTTTGTTTACATCGCCACGCTGTACGGAGGCTCGATCCGGCTCACCACGCCGATGCTGTGGGCGCTCGCCTTCGTGGCCGAGTTCCTGATCGGCGGCGTGACGGGCATCTTCCTCGGCTCGGCGGGGTCCGACATCTACTTCCACGACACGTACTTCGTCGTCGCGCACTTCCACTACACCTTCTTCCCCATCGCGTTCATTGCGGGGTTTGCGGGCATCACGTTCTGGTTCCCGAAGATGTTCGGGCGCATGATGAATGAAACGTGGGGAAAGGTGCACTTCTGGGGCACCATCATCGCCTTCAACATCTGCTTCATCCCGCTGTTCATCACGGGAACGGCCGGCGACCACCGGCGCATCTTCGACTACGCGATGTTTGCGCAGCTGGCAACCCCGGAGATGCAGAGCCTGCGGATTCTGGCAACGCGCGCGCTGCTGGTGACGCTGGCGTTCCAGGTGGTGTTCATCGCCAACTTCGTCTACAGCATGTTCAGGGGCGCGATCGCCGACGCGAACCCCTGGAAGGCCAACACGCTGGAGTGGCTCGCCCCGTCGCCGCCGCCCCACGGGAACTTCGCCACGATGCCGGTCGTCTACCGGGGCCCGTACGAATACTGCGTGCCGAACCGTGCTGAGGATTACTGGCCGCAGCACGAGCCCGGCGGCGATATAGCCGAACTGGGGGCACCAGGCGGCCGCCGACCGGTGCAGCAAGGGATCTGAAGGAGCAGGTCGTGACAACCACCATCGCTGCAACCCGGAGCGTCACCGAGATCCCGACGGGCCGCCTGGGCGTCTGGTGGGTCCTGGTCTCGGAAATCGTGATCTTCGGCGGCCTGATCGGGGCGTACGTCATGCACCGGATCGGTCATCCCGAGTGGGCGGGCCAGGCGATCCACACGAACATCTGGGCCGGCGGGTTCAATACCTTCGTGCTGCTCACGTCCAGCCTCTCTGCAGTCCTTGCGCATCAGGCCGCCGAGCGCGGCGATGGCAAAAGGGCCGCCAGGCTGCTCCGGCTTACGGCCGCGGGTGGCGCCGTGTTCCTCACCGTCAAGGCCTTCGAGTGGACCGCCGAGATTACGAGCGGATTCACAATCGGATCGAACTTGTTCTGGTCCTTTTATTACACGGCGGCCGGCCTGCACGCGCTGCACGTGCTCGCCGGCATGGTGATCCTGCTGTTCGTGGCGGCGACCGCCGCGAAGAATCTGGAGCTGCACAGGGTCGAGAACATCGGTATCTACTGGCATTTCGTCGATATCGTGTGGATCTTCCTCTTTCCCTTGCTCTACATCGCGAAGTGAGCACCATGACCGAACACGTGCAGAGGAACTACGTGAAAATCTGGGCCATGCTGTGTGCGTTGCTGGTCGTGAGCA
>JACPCS010000005.1 GCA_016184455.1 Acidobacteriota bacterium | reverse complement strand
AGCGCGTGGCGCTGGACTGGGCGATGACGCAGAGCAACCTCGGGACCGCGCTCGGGACGCTGGGCGAGCGGGAAGAAGGGACGGCGCGCCTGGAGGAGGCGGTGGCGGCCTATCGCGCGGCGCTGGACGTCCGCACGCGGGAGCGCGTGCCGCTCCAGTGGGCGATGACGCAGAACAACCTCGGGAACGTGCTCCGGACGCTGGGCGAGCGGGAAGAGGGGACGGCGCGCCTGGAGGAGGCGGTGGCGGCCTATCGCGCGGCGCTGGAGGTTTTTGAACCGAGCGGTGCCGCGCATTTCGTAGCCATCGTGAAAGGAAACCTTGCCCGAGCCGAATTCGCCCTTCTGAAGAGGAGGGAGGAAGACGTGTAGCCCGTCTGCGGCAATCTACCGGCTACCGGCGGCCAACCGGTGACTTAAGTGAAATAGGATCCTTACAAGGCGCAAACCCATGATCAGAGTGATCAATCTCAAAAGCAAAACCAGGACCTCGGTTCCGGAAGGGCACGTGAGGAACATCCTCGATCCCTCCCTGGACGGCACGCGCGTGCACGCCGCCGTGAAGGAAGTGGATCCAGGCAAGACAAGCCGTGTGGCGCCGAGCGATCGGACGCAGGTCGTCTACATCCTGGAAGGGAACGACGTCCGCGTCGCCCACACCCGCGCGGGCACGACGAGTGAGTACACCGCGCAGCAGCGCGCCGGCGTGTACCTGGAACCGTCGGAGGAAGCCACGGTCACCGCGTCGAGCACGCCGCTCGTGCTGCTGCTCGTGACCGTGCCGAAGCACACGGGAAAGCCGACCGGCAGCACGTCGCCCGCCGGCTACTTCTTCGAAGAGGCGAAGCTGCGCGCGTTGATCGACGAGAAGGGCTTCCGGGAGCGGACCTTCTGGGTGAACCGGGAGACCGGCCTGTCAGGCTCGTGGGACCTGCAGCTTGGACGCATGTACTACGCGCCGCATGCATACTCTCCACGCCACGTGCACAACCGGCCGCAGACGAGCAGCATCACGCCGGAGCACTTCTACTTCATCGAAAAGGGCACCGGCGAAGTGAAGCACGACACCGGCAGCCTTCCCGTCGGTCCCGGCGGTCTCGTGCTCATCCCCGCCGGCGAGTGGCATCAGCTGATCGCGTCGGAGACCGGCTTCGACTACATCGAGTTCCAGGCGCCCTTCGATTTCGTGACCACCATGGACCACGATCCGCTGGGCAAGAACTGGTACATCAAGGGCACAGACGACGGGACGGGCAAGCCGAAATTGTGGGTGCAGAGCTAAATTTGGTTGGTAGCCGGTAGCCGGTAGCTGGTAGCAGGACCCCAGAGCTGCTGACTGGCCAGGCGCGCGCCTTCGGCGAGCGCTTCCAGCTTCGCCCACATCACCGTCGGGTGGACGCGGCGATTGAGCTCCTCCTGCGCGAAGCCGCAATCCGTGCCGGCGATCAGGTTCTCGCGTCCGACCGACGACGCAAAGCGCAGCAGCCGCTCGGCCACGAGCTCCGGGTGCTCGACGACGTTGGTCCCGTGGCTGATCACGCCCGGGACGAGGATCTTGCCGGGCGGGAGCTTCACCTCCTGCCACACCTTCCACTCGTGCTCGTGGCGCGGGTTGGCGGCCTCGATGAGGTAGGCGCCCGCGTTCACCTTCAGGATCAGATCGACAATCTTCCGCAGCGGCACGTCGGTCGTGTGCGGGCCCGGCCAGCTGCCCCAGCAGACGTGATAGCGGATGCGGTCCTGCGGGATGCCTTCGAGCGCGTGGTTCAGGATGTCGACGTGGCGCGCGAGCCACCGGGAATAGTCCTCGAAGCTGGCCGGCGGTACCATCCGGTCGTAGGTCACCGCCGCGCGCGCATCGTCGACCTGGAGGAGAAAACCCGCGTCGACGATCGCGCGATACTCCGTACGCAGCGCCTCGGCGAGCGCGACGACGAGATCGTCGTCGGTCTTGTAGTACTCGTTGCGGCGGTCGGGAATCGCGCTCGAGGGCGCCGCCACGGGGAGGAACGCCTCGTCAACGCCCGCCGCCATGGTCGCGGCCCTCAAGTTGTCGATGTCGCGCTGCAGCTCGAAGAGGCCGTTGTACGTGATCGGCCCGACGCAGACGGCGTCGAACCTGGTGACGTTCGACCAGTCCCTGCCGTCGCCGCGTCCTTCCAGCTCGTTGTAGAACTCCTGGAATCGTCCGCGGTCGGCGCCCCGCGCGAACGGGTTCGCGCCTTTCACCTCGCGCATCTCGAAGCCGCTGAGCCGCTTCAGCACATACAGCGACCAGCTCGTCGACTTGCCGAACTCGCCGTCGTTGGGGATGTCGATCCCCGCGGCGACCTGCTGCTGCACCACCTGGTGGACCGCTTCCTCGAGCGTCTTCTTGAAGGCCAGTTCGTCGATCGGCTCGCCCGCCTGGCGCTTGCGTGCGAACTCGAGCAGCTGAGGGGGACGAACGAGGCTGCCGGTGTGCGTGGTCAGAATGCGAGAGGTACTGCGTCTCACCGAAAAAATTATAGCGTCTGCGCTCGCGCGGCGCGGACGATCACGAGGTGTCCGGAGTACGGTGGCACCGGGAGGCCGTGGCTCAGGTGCGCTGGCGCTCGGGCATTATCACGCGCAGCAGCTCGACGGGCAGCGGGAAGATGATCGTCGAGTTCTGCTCGGCGGCAATCTCGGTGAGGGTCTGCAGGTAGCGCAGCGTCATGGTCGCCGGCTGCCGGTCGATGATCGCCGCCGCCTGCGACAGCTTCTCGGCGGCGTTCAACTCGCCTTCGGCGTGAATGATCTTCGCGCGCTTCTCGCGCTCGGCTTCCGCCTGCCGCGCCATCGCGCGCTGCATGTCCTGGGGGAGGTCGACGTGCTTGACCTCCACCGCCGACACCTTGATGCCCCACGGGTCGGTCTGGTGATCGATGATCGTCTGCAGCTGCTGGTTCAGCCGCTCGCGCGCGGCGAGCAGATCGTCCAGCTCCGCGCCGCCCAGCACGCTGCGCAGCGTCGTCTGCGAGATTTGCGACGTGGCGTACATGTAGTTCTCGACTTCGACGACCGCGCGGCGCGGATCCATCACGCGGAAGTAGACGACGGCGTTCACCTTCACCGAGACGTTGTCACGCGTGATGATGTCCTGCGGCGGGACGTCGAGCACCACCGTGCGCAGACTGACGCGCACGATGCGGTCGATCGGCCTGAACACGAGGACGATCCCCGGTCCCTTGGGCTGCGGCAGGAGCTTCCCGAGCCGGAAGATCACGCCGCGCTCGTACTCGTTGAGGATCTGGATCGAGCTGATGAGATACAGGACGATGATGACGAGGAGGACCAACGTCGGAGAGAGCGTCAAACCTTCCATTGGGTTCTCCTTCTCAGATTGAGGGCGCCGGTTCGACAATCAGCGTGAGCCCGTTGACCTCGACCACCCGTACGCGGGCGCCGGCGGGCAGCGGCGCGCGGCTGTAGGCTCGCCAGGTCTCGCCGTGGACGTCGACCTGGCCCGGCGCATCCGGCGCGAGCGCCGTCCGCGCCCGCCCTTCCTCGCCCACCATGCCTTCGACGCCCGTCGTCGGCCGGCGCGCCTGCGACTTGAGCGCGAGCCGTCCGAGGAACAGGAAGATGCCGGCCAGGCCGAGTGCGACGGGCACGACGACGGTGAGGCTGGCCGTCAGGCCCGGGAGGCCGGGAATCTCGCGCGTCAGCATGATCGAGCCGACGAGCAGGCTGACTGTACCACCGATGCCGAGCACGCCGAAGCTGGGCACCTTCAGCTCCAGAATCAGCAGGGCAATGCCGAACAGGATCAGCAGCAGCCCCGTCGTGTTGACCGGGAGAATCTGCAGCGCAAAGAACGCGAGCAGCAGCGACAGCCCGCCGACGACGCCGGGGACGATCGCGCCCGGATTCCAGAGCTCGATCGTCAGGCCGAGCGCGCCGAGCGTGAGCAGCAGATAGGCGACCTGCGGGTGCGCGATCGCGCTCAGGAAGCGCTGGCGGCGCGTCATGTCGATCCGCACCACCTCGATGTTGGTCGTGTCGACCGTGGTCGTGCGGCCATCGAACCGGCGGATCGTGCGGCCATCGAGCTGGCGAAGCAGGTCGTCGACGTCCCGTGCGGCGAAGTCGACGAGCGGCGGGCTCGCCTCGAGCGCCTCGCGATCGGTGAAGGCGCGGCTTTCGAGCACGGCGTCGGCGGCGAGCGGCACGTTGCGGCCGCGCGCCTGTGCGAGCGAGCGTGCGTAGGCCGCGGTATCGGAGGCCGCTTTCTGGGCGGTCGTCTCGTCCATCGCCTGGCCGGATCCGGAGACCGGGTGCGCGGCACCGATGTGGGTGCCCGGCGCCATGACGGCGACGTCCGCCGCGATGGTGATGATGAAACCGGCCGACGCGGCGCGGGCGCCCGACGGCCCGACAAAGACGACCACTGGCGCGCGCGAGGTGATCATGCGGGAGACGATCGCGCGCGTGGAGTCGAGCAGCCCGCCCGGCGTCCGCAGGACGAACACCACCACGTCGGCGCCGGTCGTGTCGGCGTGGGTGATCGTTTCCGTCAGGTATTCCGCCGAGACCGGGTGAATGATGCCGTCCAGCTCGGCGACGACCGCGACCGGCCGGTCGGCGGGAGGCGACTGGGCACGGCCTGGGACGCCCGGCGCGGCGAGAGCGATCGCCGCAAGCAAGAGGATATGCCTGCGCGCCATGCCGCGATTGTATCGCGGTAGACTCGCTGTCGATGCGCGCTGTCGCCCGTGTCGTGCTCGTCGTCCTCGCCTGCGCGGCGGCCGCGTCCCCGGCACAGGACCGCGCACCCGGCTCACGCGTGCCGCCGACCGTCATCCTGATCTCGTTCGACGGCTGGCGCTGGGATTACGACGCGAAGGCACCGGCGCCGAACCTCGGCGCGCTGGCCGCACGCGGCGTGCGCGCCGAGAACCTCATTCCAAGCTTTCCCTCGAAAACCTTCCCGAACCACTACACGATCGTGACCGGCCTCTATCCCGGTCATCACGGGATCGTCGCCAACGTGATCCGCGATCCGCAGACCGGTCGGACCTTCCGCATGAGCGCCAGCGCCAGACGACGGCTGCCATGTTCTGGGTGGGATCCGAGGCGCCGATCGAAGGCATCCGGCCCCGGTATTGGAAGCCCTACGATGGGAAGGTCCCGGCCAACGATCGCGTCGATCAGGTGCTGGCGTGGCTCGATCTGCCCTCCGCCGAACGTCCGCGATTTCTCACGTTGTACTTCGAGGACACGGATTCGGCCGGACACGCGGACGGTCCCGACTCCCCCGCGGTGCGCGAGGCGATCCGCCGCGCGGACGGATACCTCGGACGGCTGCTCCGCGGCCTCGAGCGCCGGGGTCTCGCCGGTGCGGTGAATGTCGTCGTCGTCTCGGATCACGGCATGGCGGCTGTCGACAGCTCGCGCGTGGTCGTCCTGGACGACTACGTCGCGCTGGACGAGGACGAGGTCGTGGACATCAATCCGACGCTCGGCCTGTTCCCACGGGCCGGGCGTGGCGACCCGGTGCTCCGCGCGCTGAGCGGCGCACATCCACGGCTCACGGTCTATCCGCGCGAGCAGACGCCGGAGCGGTGGCACTATCGCGACCACCCGCGCATTCCGCCAATCGTCGGCGTCGTGGACGAGGGGTGGCAGGTCGTGCAGCGCCGCACGATTCTCGACGTGGCGGCCGGACGTCTCCGTCCAACCAGAGGACAGCACGGCTACGACCCGCAGGTGCTGTCGATGCGCGGCATCTTCGTGGCCGCCGGTCCCGCCTTCAAGCGCGGGGTCACCGTGCCTGCGCTGGAGAACGTGCACATCTACAACGCGCTGGCGCAGATCCTCGGCCTGATGCCCGCCCGCAACGATGGGGATCCTGCTGTCGCACGCTCGCTGCTGCGGTAACCCCTCGACATGCGCCGGACAGCTGGTGCGTACGCGAGCGCGGGGCCAGCCCGGCCGTCGTCTCATCCATTGCGCCCGTTCACGTCGGCGAACTTGCACGCCGTCTCCGGCGGAATGGGTGTGTCAGCTCATCCGAACCGGCTGGAGCAGTACAACGATCGGGCGGTCAGCTCGCGATGATCAAGGCCCGACGCCTTGTCGAGCAGATCGAGGGGCGGCGGCAGATCGACAGCTATCCGCCACTCGTCGGCGCGACCGCCGGCGGCTTCGACGTCCAACGCGGCATCGTCCCACCACGGCGAGAGACGCCGCGCGATCGGTTCGATGATGAGGATGCGGACACCGCGCGCGGCCGCGTCGAGCAGCCGCGCCTGCAGGCGCTCGCGCGCGGGAACGGGCAGCTCGTTGAGGACGAAGGCCGCCACGACTGCCGTCCCGGCGACCAGCGGCGGCAGGCGCGCGATGTCGCCGGCGCGTGCGCGGCCGCGAAGGCCGAGCTGCCGATAGGTCCAGTTTGCTTCGGCGATCGCCCATGGGTGTCGATCGATCCCGTTCACCGCCGGCGTGCCCCCGGCTGCGAGGGCCCAGCCGGCGCCCGCGGCACCGGTGCCGCATCCGAGATCGACGATGGTGCGCGGCGGCGGCGTGGCGGCGCCGACGGCACGTACGATGTGGTGCGCCGTCAGGAAGTGGAGAGGAGCGTAGAAGAGCGCGAACGCGGCGCGCTTGCCCGCACTGTCGAGCGCGCCCCGGACGCCCGAGCCGCGCTGTTCGACATAGGCCAATGAGAGCGCGCGAACGGCGCGCGTCACTTCCCTCACGCGCAGGTCGGCCAGATGCCGCGCTTCCAATGCGGCAATCCATTCAGCGAAGATCGCCGGTGGCGAAGCCGTCGCACTCATGGCCGAATGTGTGATTTTGATCGGTTTACCGGCGGTAGGGAAGACGAGCTTCTATCGCGAGCGGTTTGCCGGCACGCACGACCACGTGAGCAAGGATCGGCTGCGGCACTCGCGCCGGCCGTCGCGCCGCCAGGAGCAGCTGCTCCTCGAGTCGCTCTCGAGCGGCCGCTCGGTCGTCGTCGACAACACGAACGCCACCGCGCAGGTGCGCGCGCCCCTCATTGCGCTGGCCCGCGCGCACGGCGCCGAGGTCGTCGGCTATTACTTTCCCACGGAGCCGGCCGACGCGCTGCGGCGCAACCGCGCCCGCGAGGGGCGGGAGCGCGTCCCCGACGTCGCGATCTTCGCCATCCGCAAGCAGCTCCAGCCGCCGAAGGCGGCCGAAGGGTTCGACCGGCTGTTCACGGTGCGTCTGGACGAACCGACGCGGGCCTTCGTCGTCGAGCCCTACTCGAGCTGATTCCGCAGCGGCGGCCAGCGGGCGATGTCGGGATCCGCAACCGCCTCTGACAATTCGTGGGACGGCGTGAATTCGGCGGTGAGCTCCGGCGGTGCATCCCTCTGTGTCAGCAGGCCGGTCAACAGCGCGACGCCGCCGAGGGCCATCGGGATCGCCGCATAGCGGCGCTCGCTTCGCGGCAGCACCCACGGCGCCGCGAGCAGCGCGAGACCGAGCACCAGGTCCATCGCCAGATGCGCGCGCATCGGCATGATGCGCACGACACCCGCTTCATAGTTGGTGAGCATCGAGTTGACGCCGGCCGCGCCCGCCGCGGCGCTCGACGCCGCCGTGCAGGAGCATGTCGCGTCGCGCGCGGCCGACCGCGACACGGTTCTCCGTCTGCTGGCGCGTCCTGACGTTCGAGCCATCGCCGGCGATGCCGGCATCGACCTCCGCCGCGCCGAAACCGCGGTCGCGACCATGGACGACACCTCGCTCGCGGAAATTGCGGCGCAGGCGCGCCAGGTCGAGCACGGGCTCGCCGGCGGCCAGTCGCGTGTGACGATCTCGACGACAACGATCATCATCGCGCTGCTGCTCGTGATCCTCATCGTCGTCGCTGTCAAGTAAGCGGGCCGTGCGGGTACTCCCGCTCTGCTGCCTCGTCTTCGCCGTCGCGCAGACGGCATTCGCGCAGGCGCAACCCGAGGCAGCACGACCGCTCCAGGTCCTCGACGTTCCGTTCGTCTCCCAGTCGGAGCTGCTGTGCGGCGGCGCGGCCGCGGCGATGGTGCTTCGCTACTGGGGCGCACCTCGTCGATCGGAGCGCGGCCGGCATTCGACCCGACGCGCTCGTCGCCGACCTTCGCGGGCGCGGCTGGACCACGCGGAGTGGCGAGGGAGACGAGCCAGAGGTCCGGACCGAGCTCGCCGCAGGCCGGCCGGTCCTGCTGCTCGTCGAGGATCGCCCGTCGACCTTCCACTACGTCGTTGTCGTGGCGTGGCATGAGCGTGGGGTCGTGTTCCACGATCCGGCTCGGGGCCCGTTTCGCGTGGCGTCGACGCGCGACCTCGCGCGCCGGTGGCGCGCGGCGCGCCGATGGATGGCAGTAATTGAGCCGCGAACCGGCGCTCGCGACACCGGATCGCTCGGAAGCGAGCCCGCGCTCGAGCCGACGAAGGCAGTCTCGACGTGTGATCGCGCGACCGCCGACGCTGTCCGTCTCACACAGGTGCAGAAGCTGGACGACGCGGAGCGCGTGCTGGCGGAGGCGCTCGACTGTCCCGGCGTGCTCGGCGAGCTCGCCGGACTCCGCGTGCTGCAGAAACGCTGGTCCGAGGCGGCCGATCTCGCGTCGGCCGCCGCCGCGGCCGATCGCGGCGATGCCTATGCGTGGCAGGTGCTCGCGACCAGCCGCTTCGTCCCCGGTCGTCGAGCGGTTCCTCGACGCGCGGCCCGGCGAGCTGCTGACGGCGGGACGCTTCACTCGGGCCGAGCGGCGGCTCGCAGAGTTCCCGGCAGCCATGTCGGCGCGACTCGACTACGTGCCGGTCTCGTCGGGCCTCGCCGAGCTGCGAGGCGCGGTGGCCGAGCGGCCACTCGTCCCGCGCGGGCGCGCCACGATCGCAACGGCCGCGCTCGCCGCGGCCGCGACACGCGAAGTACGGCTGTCGAGCGGCGCCCTGACCGGCGGCGGTGAGGAATTGTCGTTCGGGTACCGGTTCTGGCGGCACCGCCAGCGGGTGGACGGAGAGCTCCAAGCGCCCGCACCCTGGGGTGGGCTCTGGCGCATCGACGCGTTTTTGGAGCGGCAGCCGTTCGCCGGCGCGACGCGTGCGCTCGCCGAACGCGCCGGCGTCAGGGTCGGGCTGTCGGATTGGGCAAACGGACATCTGCGCTGGAGCCTGGCGGCAGGCATCGACGAGTGGACCAGTGAGTCGCGCGGCGCCCTCGCGGGAGGTGGGCGGTGGGCATCGCTCGACGACACGCTCGATGCGGCCGCACACGTGCAGGCGTGGCCAGGACGTACCGGGTTTGCAACCGTCGGTGTGACGACGCGGGCACGGTCGTCGGTCGACGGTGGACGGGTCCGCACGCTTCACCCGCGCGCATTCGTCGTCATCGGCACCGTGACGGCTCAGTTCGTCACCGTGCGTACGCCGCTGGATCTCTGGCCGGCGGGCGACACGGGTCATGCGCGGCCCACGCTCGCCCGAGCTCATCCGTTATTGGACGACGGAGCGCTCGTCGTGGACCGGCTCGGGCGGACTTTGCTGCACGCCACGGCGGAGGGGCGCCGCTGGTGGAGGGTGCGCGGACCAATCCGAGCCGCAGTGGCTGCGTTCGCCGACGCCGCGCGGACCGGCCGCCGATGGACTGGTGCGGCGCTGACGGACCTCGATGCGGGTATCGGTGCGCGCCTCGCCCTCGACGGCATGCCGGGCCTGTTTCGGATCGATCTCGCCAAAGGGCTCCGCGACGGGGCAACTGTTATTTCTGTCGGGTACGAACCGTGGGACCTCGTGTTAGAGTGACAGCCTCCACGACAACTGTCTTCAGGGGTGCCCATTGGACCGCTCTACGGCTCCGCACGACTATGGGTTTTTCGCTCGGAGCCGTAGAGCGGTCCTGGGCGCGCGAAGCGCGCCGAGAAGATACTGGCCAACCGGCCAACGGCTCTCATGTTCGCGGAGCCGGTGGCCGGTTCGGTGCGCGGCGGTCATCGTGTGCCTTGTTGCCGCTCTCGCTGCCGCGAGATCAGCGGAAGCGCAGTACTTCGGTCGCAATAAGGTCCACTACGATCGACTCGATTTCCGCGTCCTGCAGACCGAGCACTTCGACATCTACTACTACGCCGAGGAGGAAGAGGCCACGCGTCACGCCGCGCGCATGGCCGAACGCTGGTACGCGCGCTTCTCACAGGTCCTGACGCACACCTTCGCCGAGCGCCAGCCGCTGGTCCTGTACGCCAGCCATCCGGACTTCGCGCAGACCAACGTGACGCCCGCGGCTCCTGGCGAAGGGACCGGCGGGCTGACCGAGCGCGTCAAGCGTCGCATCGTGATGCCCTTCGCGGCCGGTCTCGGCGAGACCGACCACGTCCTCGGGCACGAGATCGCGCACGCGTTTCAAATCGACATCGTGCGGCGAGCCGGCGGGGACGCGTTCACCCTGCCCGGCTGGTTCATCGAAGGGATGGCGGAGTACCTCTCGCTCGGCCCCGAGAACTCGAACACGGCGATGTGGCTGCGCGACGCGGCGGCGCACGATCGGCTGCCGACGCTCGAGGAGCTCGACAACCCGCGCTTCTTCCCGTACCGATACGGACACGGCCTCTGGTCGTTTCTCGCCGGCCAGTACGGCGATGAGATCCTCGCGCGCGTCCTGCGGTCGAGAGCGCGCGGTGTGCTGCCGCGCCTCGAGCAGGCCACCGGCGCCGCTCGCGCCGAGCTGACGCGCGCCTGGCACGAGTCGATCGCGAAGGACGTCCGTCCCGCTCCTGCGACGCCGCCGCGTCGCATTCCGGGTCTCGCCGGCGGTGGGCGCCTGCACGTGGCGCCCGCCTTGAGTCCCGGCGGCACGCAGGTCGTCTTCATCTCGGAGCGGGATCGTCTCTCGCTCGATCTGTTCCTGGCGGATGCGACCACAGGCGAGGGACTGCGCAAGCTGGTCAGCACGGCGGCCGATCCGCACTTCGACAGCCTGCAGTACATCCACTCGTCCGGCGCCTGGGACAACACCGGTGCGCATCTCGCCATGGCGGCTGTCAGCGCCGGCCGTCCCGTGCTCGTCATCGTCGACGTAGTCCGGCCGTCCGAGCGCACGGAGATTGCCTTCGACGAGCTGGGCGAGATCTACAACCCGAGCTGGTCGCCCGACGGCACACGGATCGTGTTCTCGGCGCTCAAAGGCGGCTTCTCCGATCTGTTCGTCTACACCGTGGCGACCGGGGCGCTGCAGCAGCTGACCGCGGATGCGTTTGCCGATCTGCACCCGGCCTGGTCGCCGGACGGCCGGTCGATCGCCGTCGCGACCGACCGGTTCACCAGTCACCTCGACGACCTGACCTTCGGGCCGCTGCGGATCGGCGTGCTGGATCTGGAGACGGGCGTGGTCCGACTCGTGCTCGCGGATGAGAGCCGCGCCAAGCAGGTGAGCCCGCAGTGGTCGCCTGCGGGCGACGCGCTCTACTTCGTGAGCGACAGGGGCGGCGTGAGCAACGTGTACCGCGTGGCGCTGGCCTCCGGCGAGCTGCGTCAGGTCACGGATGTGGCGGGCGGCATCAGCGGCATCACGGCGACGAGCCCGGCGCTCGCCGTCGCCTCGAAGGCCGGGACGGTCGCTTTCAGCGTGTATCGCGACGGGCGCTACGACATCGCGCTGCTCGATCCCACGGCCGCAGCCGCCGCGCCGGTGGTCGACGCGTCTCCCGTCGCCGCGGACGAGTCGAAGCCGGCCGGCCCGCTGGCGCGTCTGCTCGCGGATCCACAGTCGGGTCTGCCCGAGCGCACGGCGGCTTCGTCCAAGCGCTACGACGACAAGCTGCGGCTCGAATCGGTGGCGCCGCCCTTCATCGGCGGCTCGACCGGGACCGGATTTGGCGGCGCGCTGCGGGCGTCGATCGGCATGTCGTTCGCCGACATGCTGCGCGATCGCCAGCTGCAGCTCATCGGCCGCGTGGGCACCGACGCCGACGATTTCGCGCTGCAGGCGTCGTACACCAACCGCCGCGGCCGGTGGAATTGGGGTTTCGGCGCCGGCTTCGCCCCGTCGCGCTTCATCGGTGCGCGCCGCGCGATCGCCCGCGTGCAGGAGCTGGTGACGCGCGAAACGTCGCACCTGCGGTACGCGCACCAGTGGGGCAAGCTGATCGCGCACTATGACCTCAATCGCGCCCAACGCTTCGAGTTCGGTGCCGGCGTGCGGCGCACGGGCTTCGAGTGGCAGACGATCACACGCGTGATCGACCCGTCGGAGGGCAAGACGCTGAGCCGCTCGTTCGAGGAAATGCCCGGCGAGCGCCCGATTCTGATCGGCGAGGCGGACGCGGCGTTCGTCCACGACACGGCGGTGCTCGGGCCGACGAGCCCCGTGCTCGGCCGCCGGCTCCGGCTCGAAGTCGAGCCCGCCTTCGGCGGTCTCCTGTTCGCGGACGTCCGCGTGGACGCGCGTCGTTATTTCATGCCGTTGCGTCCCATCACGATTGCGATGCGTGCGGAGCACGTCGGGCGCTACGGCCCAGGTGCCGGCGACCGCCGGCTGACGCCGCTCGTGGTGGCGCTGCAGTCGCGCGTGCGCGGCTACGACCTGCGCACCTTCGCCGCCGACGAGTGCGGACGCGCCGCCACGGCCTGCTCGCCGCTCGACGAGCTGACGGGCGGACGGCTCGCGCTCCTGAATATCGAGGTCCGCGCGCCGCTGCTCGGCCTGCTCTCAGGCAACCTGTATTACGGCCGCCTGCCGATCGAGGCGTTCGCATTCGTCGATGCCGGGTATCTGTGGACGCGGCGCACGCACGCGCCGCTCGAGCAGGACCGGTTCCGCAGCCTCGGGGCAGGCGGCCGCGTGAACATCGGCGGCTTCATCCTGGAGCTCGCCGCCGCACGGCCGTTCGACCGCGTCGGCAAGGGCTGGACGGCCAGCTTGCTGCTGCGTCCGGGATTCTGAGCGCCCTGGAGGCGACGGTCGCACCGGACATACGCCGGCAGCCTCCAACCGCCCCAGGGCGCCTCTCGTCTCACATGCTGAGCAAGCGCGATGCCACTGGCGGTTTTCTCGCTTCTCCTGGCGTGAGCGTTGCTAAGGACCCGGTTCGATGCCGAGTCCCGCTGCACGAGCGTTCCTATTCATTCCCTTCGTCTTCGTACTGAGCAACGCCGCCGCCCAGGAATGCGAATGCGAAGGGCGCCTGGATCTGGGTCGACGCGTTCGACGTGATGCGCTGACGCTGCGCCGCCTTCGTGTCAGTGCGAGTGCTCTGACGTCTGTCGGCGCGATCTCCCTTACGAATGTCGGTGCGATCTCCCTTACGAATGTCGGTGCGATCTTCCTTACGATTGTTGGTGCGATCTCCTTACGACTGTCGGTGCGATCCCCCTACGATTGCTGGCGCAATCGCCCCAACGCTGAACGATGGATACACGCAACCCCGGCGTGGCGGCCGTCCTGAGTCTGATCCTCCCCGGAGTGGGTCAGATCTACCGCGCTTCTTCGCAGGGCGCGCCGCTGAGCGTCGTCAGCACGATCAGCGGACGACGGCCGCGGCGAACGAGGCCGTGCGACGTGCCGCGCGGTACCGAGACGAACCCGCCGGCGGCGAGCGCGGTCTCCCGGCCCTCCATGCGCACCGCCCCCTCGCCCGCGACGACGTAGTAGGTCACCTCGGCCGTGTCGTACAGGCGATCCGGCTGATCCTGATTGAGCTGCACGAGCATGGTCCGCGTGTTGCCGCTGCACGAGACGAGCGTCTCACGGCGCGGTTGGTTGCCCGGGATCAGCTCCTTTTCGAGCAGCCCGACGATCGAGACCGTCCGCGGCATGCCGGCGGGCCCGACGGCCGGCGGCGGCGGTGCGGCGGGCGCGGGTGCTGGTGGCGGCGGCGGTGGGGGCGGCGGGGGTGGCGGCGGCGGCGCCGGATGCAGCGTCACGTCGACGTCGGCGATCTGTCCGGTGCGCAGCATGATCTCCTTTTCGAACGTGATCACCTGCTCGCCGCTGAAGCGCAGGCGATAGGTTCCGGCCTGCAGGCCGGGGAGGTTGACCTGACCGCTCGCGTTGGTCTCGCCGCTGCGGTCGGAGGCACCGACGACCTCGACGTGCACGTCGGCAAGGGTCGCGCCAAGCGGGTCGGTCACGGTAATCGTGAGCCCGCCGCGGGCGGGCGGCGCAGGAGCTAATCGTCAGCGGCCGCCAGGGGTATCCAGTGGGAGCTGGATTGAGACAAACCCTTGGAACCTGATCCGGTTGAAACCGGCGGAGGGAGCGCGGCGATCTTACTGGGTCGAGCGCACAGCGGGAGCTGATACCCACAGCCGACGCGTGGACCACGAATCTGCGGGCCGCGACAACGGAGCGGCCCGTACGTGGCTCGAACAGACGCTCCAGTCGGGATCCCGCCACAACGACTCATGATTGACTTTGCAACCGCCTATCCGAATTCGCGAAAGGTCTTTGAGGAGCGCGCGGTTCCGTTGACGCCCGGCGGACCGGGGGTGACGCTCCGCGTTCCGATGCGCGAGGTGGCGCTCGGCGGCGGCGAGCCGCCCGTCCGCCTCTATGACACGAGCGGGCCGCAGGGGCACGACGTGCGCGACGGCCTGCCGAAGATCCGTGAGGAGTGGATCGCGGCGCGGCGCCGCACCGTGTTCGTCGGCACGCAGCTCTATTACGCGCGGCGCGGCGAGATCACGCCGGAGATGGAGTTCGCCGCCGCCCGCGAAGGGCTGCCGGCGGAGTTCGTGCGCGCGGAGGTGGCGCGAGGGCGCGCGATCATTCCATCGAACATCCGGCACCTGGAGCTCGAGCCGATGGTCATCGGCCGCAACTTCCTGGTCAAGATCAACGCGAACATCGGCAACTCCGCCGTCAGGTCGTCGATCGAGGACGAGGTCGAGAAGCTCCGGTGGGCGACGCTCTGGGGCGCCGACACGGTCATGGACCTCTCGACCGGCAAGGACATTCACGAAACGCGCGAGTGGATCCTCCGCAACTCGCCGGTGCCGATCGGCACGGTCCCGATCTACCAGGCGCTCGAAAAGGTGGGCGGCCGGCCCGAGGATCTCACGTGGGAGATCTATCGCGACACGCTCGTCGAGCAGTGCGAGCAGGGCGTCGACTACTTCACCGTGCACGCGGGCGTGCTGCTTCGCTACATCCCGCTCACGGCCAAGCGCGTCACCGGCATCGTCTCACGCGGCGGATCGATCCTCGCCAAGTGGTGTCTCGCGCATCACCAGGAGAGCTTCCTGTACACGCACTTCCGCGAGATCTGCGAGATCATGCGCGCCTACGACGTGTCGTTCTCGCTCGGCGACGGCCTGCGTCCGGGCTCGATTGCCGACGCGAACGACGAGGCGCAGTTCGCCGAGCTCGAGACGCAGGGCGAGCTGACGCGCATCGCCTGGGAGTACGACGTGCAGGTGATGAACGAGGGCCCGGGCCACATCCCCATGCATCTCATCAAGGAGAACATGGAGAAGCAGCTCGAATGGTGCGACGAGGCGCCGTTCTATACACTCGGCCCGCTCACGACGGACGTGGCGCCCGGCTACGACCACATCACGTCGGCGATCGGTGCCGCGATGATCGGTTGGTACGGCACGGCGCTTCTCTGCTACGTGACGCCGAAGGAGCACCTCGGTCTTCCGAACCGCGACGACGTGAAGGCGGGCGTCATCGCGTACAAGATTGCGGCGCACGCGGCGGATCTCGCGAAAGGACATCCGCGCGCGCAGGCGTGGGACGACGCGCTGTCGAAGGCGCGGTTCGAGTTCCGGTGGCAGGATCAGTTCAACCTGTCGATGGACCCGATGACCGCGCGCGCCTTCCACGACGAGACGCTCCCCGCCGAGGGCGCCAAGATCGCGCACTTCTGCTCGATGTGCGGCCCGAAGTTCTGCTCGATGGAGCTGACGCAGCAGGTCCGCGAGTACGCCGCCGCGCACGCCATCACCGACGTCGAGGCGCTCAGAGAGGGCATGCGCGAGAAGTCGGAGGAGTTCCGCCGCGCGGGCGAGATCTACGTGAAGGCTAGCTCGTAGCCGGGTAGCCCGTAGCCGGTAGCACGACGACCGAACCTTACCGGCTACCGGCTACCACCTACCGGCTAGCGTCGGCCCGCCGGCTCCGGTGGCGGCGGGACGACCATGATGACTGTCGGAAAACGGGCGGGTTGCGCACCGGCGCGCGGGTTCGGATAGCCCGCCGACCCGCCCCACGTCCAATCCTTCACCGTCACGCCGGGCGGAAACGCCATTGTTTCCTGCCGGAAGCGCCCCACCTCGAACATGTGGGTCGGCGGTTGTTCGAAGACGAGATCGCCGCCTTCTTTCAAGACAGTCCTGTAGTACTTGACGATGTCCGCAAATGAGGCCGCTGTCCCGAACAGGTAATACCGCTGCCCGCGGCCCGCGTCGTACGAGGCGATAAATTGCGCGCCCGGATACAGCGGCAACCCGAGCGCCGCGGGGGTCGGCGCGTTCGGATCGGCCGTGGGCGGCGTCGCGGCCGGC
>JACPCS010000055.1 GCA_016184455.1 Acidobacteriota bacterium | reverse complement strand
CGAGGCGCAGGCGGATCCCGCGCCGCTCGAGATCGGCCGCCCACCACTCCAGCGCGCGCAGGCCGGTGAACCGCAGCTCGTGCGCATGTGAGAGGTCGATGATGACGAGCCGCGACGCCGGCGGCAGATGCCGCTCGACTTCCTCCAGCAGCGGCTCCACGGCCGCGTAGTGCACCGCGCCCGACACTTCGAGGACGACGGCCTCCGGATTGTCTCCGGCCTCGACCGGCACGAGCCGGTCGTCGCGGAACGTGAGCGGACGCACGCGCGGCGCGCTCGTCCGCTTGAGATGAATGAGCAACCCAAGGCCGGCGCCGACGAACACCGCCCAGTGCAGCGGCATCACGAGCGTGCTGACGGTCGTGACGACGAGCAGCAGCCGGCTGGCTGAGGAGGCGCGCCACATGCGGCCGAGCGCCGGCTGGCGCACCATCGAGAAGGCGGTGATGAACAGGACGCCGGCGAGCGCCGCCTGCGGAATATAGGCGATGAGCCGCGACCCGAACAGCAGGATCGGCAGCGTGAGGAGCGCCGCCAGCGCGGCCCCGGCGCGGCTCTGCGGCCGGCTGAAGCGCAGCAGCGCCGATCGCGTGAGGCTCGCGGAGGCGGGGAACGCCGCGGCGAACGCGCCGGCGACGTTGGCGGCTCCCTGCGCGACGATCTCGCGGCGCATGGCCGGCCGCGACGCGTCGGCGCGCACGCTGACCAGCAGCTCGAGCGTTCCGAGCAGCACGATGGCGGCCGCTGGCGGCAGCAGGGTCGCCACGGCCGACTGCCGTAGATCCGGGAGCGCACCCGGCGGCCACCCGGCCGGTACGTCCGTGCGGTCGTGCACGAGCGGCAGGCCCGCCGCGGCGTCGAGGCCCAGCAGCCACGCGGCGAGCGCGGCACCCACGACGACGAGCAGCGCAGCGGGCACCCGACGCGAGCGGAAGTGGCTCACGGCCACGCCGCCCACGCACGCGAGCGTCACGGCCACCGAGAGCGCTGATGGCTGTGCACCGGCGCTCATCAGATCGGCAATCCCGCGGTACTCGCCCCAGAGGCCGGCGGCGTTGACGGCCGGCAGGCCGAACGCTTCATCCAGCTGCATGGTGGCGATGAGCACGCCGACACCGACGGTAAAGCCCGCGAGCACCGACTCGGGAATGAACCGGACGAGGACGACTCCGCCGGCGAACGCGAAGGCGAATCGCAGCAGGCCGCACAGGAGCGTCAGCGTGGCGAGCCACGCGAGACCGTCAGGCCGCAGGAGCCCGTTGGCGCCAAGAAACGGGACGAGCGCGCCGAGCACGAGCAGACCGGTCGTGTTGGTCGGGCCGGTGATGACGTTGCGGCTGCGGCCCGCGAGCGCCGAGACCAGGCCGGGCACGACTGCCGTCGCCAACCCGTACGCCGGTGGCAGTCCCGACATCGTGGCGTAGGCGAGGCATTGCGGCAGCCCCACGAGGGCGACTGTCGCCCCCGCGAGCAGATCCACACGAAAGGCGCTGGTCCTCACCCGGTGCGTTCGATTGTAGAATGGCGATTCCTTTTCCCGATGCTGTATCGATTCGTGTCCGCAGTGACCTGCGGAGTCATCGCAGCGGTCGCGGCAGGCTGGCTCTCGACATCGGCCGCCGCCCAGGTGCCCGCGCCGCTCGTCATCGACGGCGGCACGCTCATCGACGGCAACGGCGGCGCGCCCGTTCCCGACGCGGTCGTGATCATCCAGGGCGATCGGATTGCCGCGGTGTCGCGCCGCGGCCAGGCGGCCATTCCGGCCAACGCGCAGGTGATTCGCGCCGACGGCAAATTCATCCTGCCGGGGCTCTGGGACTCGCAGGTCAGCTACCAGTGGTACTACGGCGAGGTGATGCTCAACTACGGCATCACGTCGACGATCGACGTCGGCATCGCCGGTGAGATCGGCGCGCCGCACCGCGACGCCGTGCACAAGGGACTCATCCGTGGTCCGCGGCCGTTCACGGGGATCTCACGGTTCACCGACGAGCCGGTGGGCGGCACCGGCCTCGAGACGCCCGGCACGCCGGGACGCACGCCGAAGACGGCCGAGGAGGCGCGCGCGTACGTGCGCACCTGGGCGGAGCTCGGCGCCGACATGATTCAGATTGCCGAGGGCGGCCTGCCGATGGAGATCAACCGCGCCGTCGCGGACGAAGCGAAGCGGGTCGGCAAGCCGACGTTCATGCGCGCCTACGGACCGGTGCTCGGACCGAGGGAGGCGGCGCTCCTCGGCACGACGAACATGCCGCACTCGGCCGGCATCGGCCGCACCGTCGCCCGGACGCCCGTCACGAGCGAAGACGACCCGCGCAACGAAGCGGATCTGTACTCGGAGATGGATGAGGCCAAGGCGAGGGATCTCATTCAGCTCCTGGTGAAGCACAACGTCGCGCTGACGCCCACGTTTCGCGCGACGTACCCAGGCTTCCAGCGCGACTGGGACACGTTTGCGCAGGAGGATCGGCGCTTCTTCGACACGGCCGATCCGGCGCTCGTCGCCTACTACCCGCCGGAGCGGATCGAGACCGCCCTCGCCATCTATCGCGGCCGGCCCGGCGGCACCGGCGCCGTCCGCGAGCGCCGGCTGCGGGGCTACCTGAATGCGCTGCGGTTCCACAAGATGTTTGCCGACGCCGGCGGCCGCGTCGTGCCCGGCGCCAACACCAACCCGACGCGCGTGCCCGGCAACAGCCTGATCCACGAGATGCGGATCTTCGTCGAGGCGGGCATCCCTCCAATGCAGATCATCCAGGGCGCCACGAAATGGTCGGCCGAGATGATCGCGCGCGGCAAGGATCTCGGCACGATCGAGCCCGGCAAGCTCGCCGACATTCTCATCGTGAACGCCGACCCGCTGCAGAACATCGACAACCTCCGGCAGGTCGACACGGTGATCTTCAACGGGACGCGCGTCGAGCGCGGCTACAGCGCCGGCTACAACCCGGTGTTCAAGCGCGACTCGGAGATGAACCCGCCCGTCGAGGCGCTCCTCTGGGTCAACGCCTTCCAGACGGTGGCGTTCACCGGCAGCGGCGGACGCTTCAACGGGCAGCGCCCGGTCGGGCCCGGCCAGCCGCTGCCGAATCCCTCGGAGTCGCCGCAGCCCGCCATTGAATCGATCACCCCGATCATGGTCACCGAGGGGAGCCCGACCACCACGATCACGCTGCGCGGCTTCAACTTCGTGCGGCGGTCGCAGGTGCTCTTCAGGGGCGTCCCGGTCCCGTTCACGGCGGTGAGCGGCTCCGAGCTCCAGGTGACCCTCGATACGAGCCTGCTGCGCGAGCCTGGCTGGCACGAGCTCGTCGTCCGCAATCCATGGCCGCTGCACCCGGAAATCGGGCAGCAGTGGGGCAACGGTACATCCAACAAGGCGCACCTCATCGTGAGATTCCGCGACTCCGCCTCCGCGCCGATCGCTGCGGCGGACAAGTAAGGAGTTTGCGTATGCCACGGATCATGCTCGCCTTCGCGGTCTTCCTGTTCGTCCCCGGCTCCCTCCACGCGCAGCCGCCCACGCTGAACAAGGAGGTGCCGCCGATGCTGCCGCTCGAGCAGGTCGCCTACATCAAGGCGTCGAACGCGGAGGCGTACGACCACTTCGCCTGCGGCGGCGGCAACCAGGGGCATACCGGAAACTCGGTCGCGCTGAGCGGCGACGGCACGACGATGGCGGTTGGCGCGCCGTTCGAGAGCAGCAACGCGAAAGGCATCAACGGCAACCAGCGCGACAACTCGCTCTATGCGTCGGGCGCCGTCTACGTCTACGTCCGGCAGGGCGACGGCTGGACGCAGCAGGCATACGTGAAGGCGTCGAACCCCGGCCAGAGCGATCACTTCGGGTCCTCCGTCGCGCTGAGCCGCGACGGCAACACCATGGCGGTCGCCGCCCACTGGGAAGCGAGCGCGGCCACCGGGGTCAACGGCAACCAGAATGACGACTCGGTCCCGCAGGCAGGCGCGGTCTACATCCTTACCCGCACCGGGACGACGTGGACGCAGCAGACCTACATCAAGGCGTCGAACACCGGAAGGCCCGGCAAGGGAGGTGACGACGTCGGCGACGGCGATCAGTTCGGCTTCTCGCTCGCGTTGAGCGGCGACGGCAACACGCTCGCCGTCGGCGCCATCACCGAAGACGGCGGAGCGCAGCAGATCAACGGCAACCAGAATGACGACTCGGCGACCTCCGCGGGCGCGGTGTACGTGTTCACGCGGACGGGGACCACGTGGGCGCAACAGGCCTACGTCAAGACGTCACACATGGGCGCCGGGGATCTCCTGGGATTTGCCGTCGCGCTCAGTTACGACGGCAATACGCTGGCGGCCACCGCGTTCGACGAAGACGGCTCGGGCAAGGGATTCAACCCGCCGCACGACAACAGCTCGATCAATTCCGGAGCGCTCTACATCTTCACGCGCCAGAACGGCAGCTGGAGCCAGCAGGCCTACATCAAGGGCTCGAAGAACGAGACGAGCGACGGCTTCGGCTTTTCGGTCGGCCTGAGCGACGACGGCAACACGGTCGCGGTGGGCGCGGGAGACGAGGCGTGCCTGACGCCCGGCATCGATCCGCCCGGGTGCACCGACGACGCGCCGCCCCGCCGGGGCGCGAACATCTGGGTGGGCGCGGCGTACGTCTTTGCGAAGACTGGCAACGCCTGGACGGAGCAGACCTTCATCAAGGCGCCGAACGCCCGCCCGTACAACTCGTTCGGCGTGAGACTCGCGCTGAGCGGAGACGGCAATACGCTGGTCGTCTCCTCGTATCTCGAGGACAACGGCGGCCGCGGCGTTCGGCCGCCGATGGTGCAGCAGCTCCTCGTGCAGGACATGCTGAATGCCTGGCGGGAGCACCGGAACGAAGCCGAGGAATCGGGCGCCGTGTATCTCTACACGCGCAAGGGGACCACGTGGACTGCCGGCGCGTACGTGAAGGGCGCGAACACTGACGCCGGCGACGAGTTCGGCAGCTCCGTGGCGCTCACCGTCGACGGCCGGATGATGGTCGTCGGCGCGCACCAGGAGGACGGCGCGGCCACGGGCATCAATGGGAATCAGGCGGACAACTCGGCGCAGGATTCCGGCGCAGCGTACGTGTTCGTCTATTGAGCGGAATGAACCGCAAGATCGCTCGTGGTCCGGCTGAAGCCGGACACCACGTACGCCGGGGGGCACCTCTTTCGTACGTAGCGTCCGCCTTCAGGCGGACCGGCATCCCGGCCGTCGTACTGGCCGCCACCCTGACGCCTGTACTCGCACGCCAGCCGGCGCCGACGCTGCCGCTCAGGGAAGTTGCCTATCTCGAAGACAACGCCGGCCAGGGCGTTCGTCCCGCGGCGCTCCAGCCGTTTCTCATCGTCGATCAGCTGAACCCGTGGCGGGATCACCGGAATCAGGCCGAGGAATCGGGCGCCGTCTACGTGTATACGCGGAACGGCGCCACCTGGACCGCGCGTGCCTGCGTCAAGGGCTCGAACACCGAAGCGGGCGACGAGTTCGGCAGCGCGGTCGCGCTCGGCGGCGACGGCCGGACGCTCGCGGTCGGCGCGCACAACGAGGACGGCACCGGCAACGCCGTGGATGATTCCGGCGCAGTGTATGTGTTCATGTACTGAGACAGGAGGAAGACGTCAGGTCAATGCCCACTACCGATTTCATCGTGCACGACAAGGCAGACACGGTCGGAGTCGCCGTTGTCGAGAACATCCAGCCGAACACGACGGTCACCGGCTGGATCATGGAAACCGACGAAACGATTACGATCACGGCGCTCGACGCGATTCCGCTCGGCCACAAGATCGCGCTCGCCGACATCACGCAGGGCGACACGGTGCTGAAGTACGGCCACGACATCGGACGGGCCGCGTCCCATATCGGCAAGGGACGTCACGTGCACGTCCACAACCTGAAGACGAAGAGGTGGTAACGGTGGCACGCTACGAGTTCTCCGGATATCGGCGCGAAAACGGCCGGGTCGGCATTCGCAATCACGTCGTCATCCTCCCGCTCGACGATCTGTCGAACGCCGCCTCCGAGGCGGTGGCGCACAACATCAAAGGGACGCTGGCGCTGCCCCACGCCTACGGGCGGCTGCAGTTCGGCGAGGACCTGGAGCTGTTCTTCCGCACGCTCATCGGCATCGGCTCGAACCCGAACGTCGCGGCGTGCGTCGTCATCGGCATCGAGCCTGCCTGGACGGGGCACATCGTCGACGGGATCGAGAAGACGGGCAAACCGGTCGCCGGCTTCTCGATCGAGGAACACGGTGACATCGCGACGATCGCCAACGCGTCTCGTCAGGCGCGTGAGTTCATGCAGTGGGCCTCCGAGCGGCAGCGCGAGCGCTGCTCGATCGAGGAGCTGTTCGTCTCGACGAAGTGCGGCGAGAGCGACACGACCTCCGGCCTCGCGTCGTGCCCCACGGTGGGCAACCTCATCGACACGCTCGATCCGTTGGGCGTCACCACGTGTTTCGGCGAAACGTCCGAGATCACGGGCGCCGAAATGGTGTGCGCCAGCCGGGCGGCCAGCAAGGAGGTGGGCGACCGCTTCCTGCAGGTGTTCAACGCCTATCAGGACGTCATCAACCGGCACAAGACGAGCGACCTCTCCGACTCGCAGCCGACGAAGGGCAACCTCGCCGGCGGCCTGACGACGATCGAGGAAAAGGCGTTTGGCAACCTCCAGAAGATCGGCAGGAAGACCACGTACATCGACGTGCTGAAGCCGGCCGAAGCACCCGCCAAAGGGCCCGGCCTCTACTACATGGACACGTCATCCGCCGCGGCCGAGTGCGTGACGTTGCAGGCGGCAGCCGGGTTCGTCGTGCACCTGTTCCCCACCGGCCAGGGGAACGTGATCGGCAACCCGATCGAGCCGGTCATCAAGCTCACCGCCAACCCGAAGACGGCGCGGACGATGGTGGAGCACATCGATCTCGACGTCTCGGGCATCCTGCGCCGCGAGCTGACGCTCGACCAGGCGGGCGACCTGCTGATCGATCTGGTGATCCGCACGTGCAACGGGCGCCTCACGTGCGCCGAGGTGATGGGGCACCGCGAGTTCGTGCTGACCCGGCTGTATCAGACGGCGTAATGCGCAAGAAGGTCACCGTCGTCGGCGCCGGATTCGTCGGCTCGACGACGGCCCAGCGCATCGTCGATCGCGAGCTGGCCGACGTCGTCCTGACGGACGTGATCGAGGGCGTGCCGGCGGGCAAGGCGCTCGATCTGCTCGAGTCGACGCCGATCGTCGGCTCCGACGTGCACGCCCGGGGCATCTCCACCGCCTCCGGCGACTACCGCGAGACGGCGGGCAGCGACATCGTCGTGATCGCCGCCGGGTTCCCGCGCAAGCCCGGCATGAGCCGCAACGATCTGCTGCAGGCGAACTACGACGTGATCAAGGCCGTCGTCGAGGCGATCGTACCGCACTCGCCCGGCGCGATCCTGATCATGGTGACCAATCCGCTCGACGCGATGGCGCAGGCTGCGTACCGCATCAGCGGCTTCCCGAAAGAGCGCGTGATCGGCATGGCCGGCATTCTCGATTCGGGCCGTATGAGCACCTTCGTCGCGCAGGAGCTGGGCGTGTCGATCGACAACGTGCACGCGCTCGTGCTCGGCGGGCATGGCGACACGATGGTGCCGCTGCCGCGGTACACGACCGTGGCGAGCATTCCGCTGCCCGAGCTCCTCCCGCGCGAGCGGATCGAGGCGATCAACCAGCGCACGCGCGACGGCGGCATCGAGATCGTCAACCTGCTGCGCACGGGCGGCGCCTACTACGCGCCGTCGGCCGCGGTTGTCCAGATGGTGGAGGCGATCCTCAAGGACCAGAAGAAGATCATGCCCTGCTCGGTCCTGCTGGAGGGTGAGTACGGCGTGCGCGGCGTCTTCGTCGGCGTGCCGGTGAAGCTCGGCGCCCGCGGCGTCGACCAGATCATCGAGCTGCACCTGACGCCCGACGAGCACGCGGCGCTGCACGCGTCAGCGGCCGCGGTCCGGGAATTGGTGGGCGTGCTCCGGCTCTAGGCTTCGGGCTTCAGGCGTTGGCCTCCCGCACCACGCTGCATCTGATTCTCGGGCCCGCGCTCTTTGCCGCGGTCGTGCTCCTTGGCGCCGGCGCGATGGCGTATCCCGTCCGCTGCGCGCTCGGCCTGCTGCTCTGGATGGCGTGGTGGTGGGTCACCGAGCCGGTCGATCTGGCGGTCACCGGCTTCCTCCCGCTCGGCGTCGCCGCGCTCTTCAATTTCGTGCCGATGCCGCGCGTGCTCTCGGCCTACGCGCAGGACCTCATCATCCTGCTCCTCGGCGCGAACCTGCTGACGACGGCGTGGGCGCGCTGGGGGATCGACAAGCGGATCGCGCTCGCCTCGCTCGTCGTCATGGGCACGAACACCCAGCGGCAGATCATGACCTGGTTCGTGCTGGCGATGATCCTGAGCGCGTTTCTGCCCAATACGATCGTGGCGGCCTCGCTGTGCCCCATCGTGCTCGCCATGCTGAAGTTCATCGGCGTCGAGGACCTCAGGACGAGCGTCCTCGGCACGGCGATGATGGTGGCGATCGCCTGGGGCACGAGCGTCGGCGGCTTCGCCACCCCGCTGGGCGGGGCGCCGAACCTCCTCACGATTCAGTTCATTCAGGATTCGGTCACGAACCGCGAGTTCCTCTTCGTCACGTGGGTGACGCGCTTTCTGCCGATGACGATCGGCCTGGTGATCGTCTCGATCGTCTACATGCGGCTGGCGTTCAGGCCGGAGATGGCCGAGGTCGAGGGCTCCCGTACGTTTTTCCTCGAGCGCATTCGCGCGCTCGGCCGGATGTCCGCGCAGGAGACCTGGGCGCTCGCGCCGGCATACGCGTTCCTCGTGTGCGGTCTGCTCTGCTTCGCCATCCGCAAGAACGGCGAGCCGCTCATCACCTGGAAGTACGCCCAGGCGAACATGATGTGGGGGCTGATCTACCTGTTTGCGGGCGGCACCGCGCTGGGTGAGGTGCTCAGCGAATCGGGTGCCGCGCGCTTCATCGCGGATGCGCTCGCGCCCTATGCGAGCGGCGGTGGGTTCGGGGCGGTGGCGCTGTTCGCGGTGCTCGCGATCACGGTGACGCAGATCACGAACAACACGGCGGCGATCGCGATCGTCGTGCCGATCGTGATCAGCACGTTTCAGGGGCTCGGCCTCAACCCGATTCCGTTCGTCTACATCGTGACGGCGCTCGGCAACTGCGGCTACGCGCTGCCGTCCTCTGCGGGCGGCCCCGCCGTGGCCGCCGGCTACGGCATCAACCTGCGGACGATGCTGTGGAAGGGGCTCGGGCTCGCGGCGCTGTCGCTGCTGACGCTGCTGACGATCGGCTATCTCTGCGCGGTGTACTGGCCGGGGTTCGCGCAGGCCTGAGTCGTCGATCTCGATGCGTGCGGCCCTGCCGCTCAGCATTTCGTTACGGGCCTGCGGGTGCGTGCGAGTAGCTCTGATAGAATCCTCTTCGAATGGCGTCGATCGTCGCTCTGACGGACGAGCTCTATCGAGAGGAAATCGCGCGGGCTCGTGCCCTGGAACCGGAGGACAAGCTTCTCGAGGGTCCGCGCCTCTTCGAACGAGCCTGGCGGCTGATGACCGAGGGCATCCGACATGCCCATCCGGAGCTCGACGAGGCTGGTGTCCGCGCGCTCCTCGATGATCGAATGGCTCGGCTCAAGGCCATCGAGTCCAGGTGACCGCGGACGAAGCGGTGGTCGCGGTCCTCGACGCGCTCGAGACTGCGGCGGTACCGTACATGCTCGTCGGGTCCCTCGCCTCGAACTTTCATGGAATTCCGCGATCGACGCGTGACGCCGACTTCGTCATCGAAGCGACGCCCGGACGCCTTGCAAGCCTTGCTGGCGCCCTTCCGCCCGGCCTGACCCTGCAACGTCAGGGATCCTTCGAGGCGGCGACCGGCACCACACGATACGTGATTGAGTTGGCGAGCAATCCGTTCGTGTGCGAGCTGTTCGGCCGCAGCGATGATGCGCACGATCGGGAGCGATTCAGCCGCCGGCAGCGCGTCCGCCTCCTGGGACGCGTGGCCTTCGTGGCAACCGCCGAAGACATGATCGTGACGAAGCTGCGGTGGGCCGACGCAGCCCATCGGTCGAAGGACATCGAGGATGTCCGGAACATTATCGCGGTGCGGGGAGCCGAGCTCGATTGGGCGTACGTCGACCGCTGGGCGGCTGAGCACAGCACTGCGGCCTTGCTCGAAGAGATCCGCCGATCAATCCCTTCAACGTGACCGCGACAGCACCACGAGCGGAGGCTTGAAGGCCTCCGCCTCGCCACCTCCGATAGAATACGCTTCCGATGATGAAACTGGCTGGGGCGTTCGCACTCTTGCTGTTCGTGACGACGGCGGCCCTCGTCGGCCAGACGGCAGCGCCCAACCCGT
This sequence comes from Acidobacteriota bacterium, assembly GCA_016184455.1. Lineage (GTDB taxonomy): Bacteria > Acidobacteriota > Vicinamibacteria > Vicinamibacterales > UBA2999 > MELF01. The sequence goes on along the minus strand of JACPCS010000055.1, from coordinate 47,469 downwards.
TGCCCTGGGCGTACGGGTTCGTGACACCGGGGCCCGATCCGGTGCCGCCGCCGTGCCCGGTCGACGCGAAGCCGTACACGTGCTCGCGGCCGGGCAAGCCGTGGGTCGACGACGGCATTTTGCTCGAGCTGCCGGGCAGCAGCCGGAAGTTCACCATCGGACAGATCCAGGCGCACTACGACCCGGCCGACTGGCACCCCGAGGATCATCCGCAGCCGGTCCCCGCGATCGTGCAGAACGGACATGAGCGCGACCGGCTGCGCGCGTGCGCGCACTGCCACTATCACAACGGCCAGGGCAAGCCGGAGAACGGCCACCTGACCGGCCTGCCGGTGAACTACTTCCTGCAGCAGCTCGCGCTCTTCAGAAGCGGCGGGCGCACGAGCGCGGATCCGCGCAAGGCCAATCACGCCGAGATGACGCAGATTGCGCGCCTGCTGACCGACGCCGAGATGAAGGCCGCCGCGGCGCACTACTCGGCCGTCCGGTGGCGGCCCTGGGTGAAGGTGGTCGAGAGCGACACGGCGCCGAAGACGCGCCAGTCGCCCGCCGGGCTCTTCATCCCGCTCGAGACGGGCCATGAACCGCTCGGCCAGGGGTTCATCGAGGTGCCCGAGTTCCCCGACCGCACGGAGCGGCTTCGCGATCCGCACGCCGGGTTCATCGCCTACGTGCCGTTCGGCGCGATCGAGAAAGGCAGGTCGCTCGTCACCACCGGTGGCGGGAAGACCTCGGCGTGCGCCGGCTGCCACGGTCCCACGCTGCAGGGTGTCGGGGACATGCCCGCGATTGCCGACCGCACCGTCAGCTACACCGTACGGCAGCTATACAACTATCAGCAGGGAACCCGACACAGCCAGCTCATGGGTCCGGTCGTCGCGAAGCTGAGCCCTGACGAGATGATCGCGATCGCGGCGTACCTCGCGTCGCTGTAGAACGCCGGGGCCGCTCGCATCGCTGCTCCAGCTCGCGGGCCCCGGCCTACGTGCCGGACTGAAGCCGGACGCCACGTACGTGTATTCCCGGCGCGGGAATTGAATCGCAGGCAGACATGCCTGCGAATACACAGCCGCAACGCGGGACGGATGTTGCCGCGCTTGCGCATGAGCTCTCGCGCGAGAACACACGAGCAGCCCGAGCACATTCCCGCGCTCCAGGGCGGCCGGGCGCCCGTGGGCCAGCGGCTCGACGTGCTGCAGACGAACTGGGCGCCCGCCACGCGCGTCCTCGTCGGCGGCGCGGGCATGGCGCTCGCGGTGGCCGGCGCCGTCCGCCGCGACACCCGCGGCACGCTGGCGGCGATGGGCCTCGGCACCAGCCTGACGCGCTACTGCCCGATCAATCAGGCTATGGGCCGGTATCCCGAGGGTGAGTCGCCGCTCGAGCAGGGGATGCGCGACACGGAGCTGCGGCGCCAGACGGCCATGGCGAGCGTAGCGCCCCGCGCAGCCACCCACGCCCGCACGCGCTGATATATTCTTCGGCGCGTGCGGTTCCTTGCGGGGTTCCTTCTCGTCGGCGCATCCCTCACGTCCTTTCTCGCCACACCCCGCGCGCAGTTCGATCCGTTGCCATCCGTGCGGCTCGTGCCGGCGCCGCCGCTCACGCTGCCGGCCGACGTCGACTCCAATGTCCCGATGGTGTGGGAGCTGGTCGGCGGCGTCTGGCGCCTGTTCGCCTTCGCGTCGATCAACGGCGCACCGTCCCGGCTCATGGGCCCCGCGGTCGATCGCATGCAGCACGGCGGTCCTGTGGCACTCGTGCCCGACCCAGGCGACGGCGTGTGGATCCAGAGTATCGTGCCGGACGAGAACGGCACGTGGTACGGCTACTACCATCACGAGCGGCCCGCGGACGGGTGCGGCAGGCTCGACCGCTTCATCCTCCGGCTCGGGGCGGCGCGATCAACCGACCAGGGCCGCACGTGGCGCGATCTCGGCATCATCCTCGAGGCGGCACCCGAGACGCTGGCATGCGCCACGCCGAATCTCTACGTCGCCGGCGGCGTCGGCGACGTGAGCGCCATGCTCGCGCCCGATCGCACGGATCTGTTCCTGTTCTTCTCGCAGTACTCCAGAATCCCGGCGGAGCAGGGCGTCGCGGTGGCGCGGCTCGCGTGGGCCGATCGCGACGCCCCGGTCGGGCGCGTCCTCGTGTGGGTGAACGGCGCCTGGCTGCCGCCGCGGCGCACGAGCGAAGGCGTGTGGCTGTCGCCGGCCGGCACGCCGCTCGCGCCCGTCACCAGGCCGTGGCACGACGGGGCGCCCGAGGCCGACGCCTTCTGGGGACCCTCCGTGCATTGGAATCGGTATCTCGAACGCTACGTCATGCTGCTCAGCCGCGCGCGCGACGAGGACTTCAACAGCAGCGGGATCTACATCTCGTACGCGCGCACGCTGCGAGACCCGCGGCAATGGAGCGCGCCGCGGAAGATTCTCGATCGGCCGGCGTGGTACCCCCAGGTCGCGGGCCTCGATCCGAAGACAGGCACCGACCGCGACGCGGGCCGGCGCTCCCGGTTCTTCGTCCAGGGCCGCTCCGACTACTACATCGACTTCCTGCGCTGAGCCATCTCCGCCAGATGCCTGCCGCCCCACGTCTGGGTCGACTCCAACGTGCCGCTCGCGTGGGAATTGGTGGATGGCCGCTGGCGCCTGTTCGCGCTGACCTCGTTCGGCGGCATTCCGGCGCGCCACTCGGGTGCGTCGCTCGACCAGATACAGCAGGCCGGCCCCGCGACCGTCGTGCCGCACCCGGGGCACGGCATCTGGATCGAAAGCATCGTTCCCGACGAGAGCGGCGCGTGGTACGGCTACTACCATCACGAACGCCCCGCCGAGGCGTGCGGCCGCGGCGACCGGTTCATCCCGCGGCTCGGCGCCGTCCGGTCGACCGATTACGGCAGCACGTGGGAGCACCTGGGGTTCATCCTGGAAGCGCCGGCCGACAGCCTCGCCTGCGACTCGTCGAACCGGTTCGTCCTTGGCGGCATCGGCGACGTCAGCGCCGTGCTCGATCACACGAAGACGAGTCTCTTCCTCTATTTCAGTCAGTACTCGAAGACGCCCTCCGATCAGGGGATCGCCGTGGCGCGGCTCGCGTGGGCCGATCGTGATGCGCCGGTGGGACGCGTGACCATCTGGCGCAACGGCGCATCTTCTGGGGGCCTTCCATCCACTGGAATCATTATGTGAACCGCTACGTCATGCTGATGAATCGGGCAGCGAACGAGCGGTTCGACAACGAAGGGATCTACGTGTCGTACGCCGACCGGCTCGACGATCCGCGTGCGTGGAGCGCGCCGCGGAAGATCCTGAACGGCGGCGGCTGGTATCCGCAGGTGGCGGGGCTCGAGCCGGCCCGCGGCACGGACCGGGAGGCCGGCCAGCGCGCGCGCTTTCTGCTGACCGGCCGATCCGACTACATCATCGAATTCGAACGGTGACTACGGGGCATTCAGGCGTACCCAGGGCCCGCTGACCTCGAACTGGCCTCCCTCGTCGTCGGTAAACCTGAACCGCGCCTGCGTGTAGTGAAACCGACCGAAGGCGCTGCACCAGCGCGTCTTCAGCACGACCGTGCCGTTGCCCTTGATCCAGATCTTCTCGCTGTTCTTGCTCGTGAAGCGGCCGTCGAAGAAGTTCTCCCGCCACTGGATCGTGATGCCGATCCCGGTCTCGGCGTGCACGATCTGGTCGTAGTACCAGGTGTACTTCAGGTTGCGGCAGGCCGCGACGTCGGTGATTGGCTTGCCGCTGTGCGCGACCGGCTCGGGATCGACCTTCAGCATGACCCGGAAGTGCGTGGACGGCGGCGTGGGCACCGGCACGCCCGGTTGAGCCGACGGCGGAGGTCCGGGGTTCCATGGCCCGCTTCCGGGTGCCGGCGCGGGCGTCGGCGCGGGTGCTGGTGCCGGCGCAGGCGCTGGCGTCGGAGCGGGCGCCGGGGCTGGCGCGGGCGCAGGGGCCGGCTCCGGCTCGGGCCCCGGTTCTTCGGGCGGCGGCGTCTCGTCGGCCAGCGTCACCCAGTACTCCTGTACTGGGGGTGTCACATCAGCCAGCGACGGCAGTGCGCTCGGTGCAGTGGGCGATGATTGCCGTTCGGTGTTGCAGGACGCGACGAGCAGCGCAACAACCAACAGCACGATTCGAGCAGAGGCAGTCCGCATACGGCACTGCGCCGCAACGCAAGATGCGAACCGGCTCCAAACGCGCGAAAACGGGCCGCCGATGGAACCGGATCGCCACTTAAGGGTCCGCGGCGGGAACTCCGCGGCAACCCTGCCACCCACCTGAGGCCTGGGGCCTGTTAGAATCGCGCCTCATCACAGCGGGGCCCCCAACGCGGGGTCCCCACCGCGCACGCCTGCGCGGTGGGGTGGCGTCGCGCGGTGTGTGCGCGGTGGGGTGCTTAAGGGGGTGTCCATGCGCAATCTCCACGACGCGTCCTGCCGCGCGCGCGTCGCGTCGATGGATCTCGAGACCGAATGGCCGGCCCACCCGATGCTGGGCCCAATGCCGGGATCAGAGGTCAGCCGGCTCCACGCGAAGCATGTGAACCATCATCTGACGCAGTTCGGGGTGTAACGGGCGCATCCGCTCGTTGGGCTCGACCGCGACGAGCGAGGTCAGCTGTTCGAGCCACCGCGACGCGAGCAGCCGATGCGCGGCTTCGAGCCGGTGGCCGATGATCGATCGGAACCCGGAGGCAACGGCGTGAGTCACAGCACGATCGTGCGGCTCGGCGGCGCGCCATCGCAAGCTCGGCCATGAAGAGCGCACCCGACATCGTGCTCCTGGGGCCCGAGTGGCCGGCGCGCGCGCTCCTTCGCGCGCAGCTCACCGAGGACGGCTACGAAGTGGTTGCGACCAACGCGTGGCCGATTCCGCGGCAGTTCCTCCGCCGGCCGCAGCAGCCGCGGCTGCTGCTCATCGACCTGCACGGACTCGACGACCCCGGCGCCGTGCTCGACGACGTCCGCGCGCTCTTCCCGCCGAACCGCGTCCTCGTGATCACGGCGCTCGGCGCGCTCTCACCCGACGAGGTGCGGCGGCGCGGCTTCCACGTCGTCGCCCGGCCGGCCACGATCGGGCAGATCGCCAACGTGGCGGCGGCACTGCTCCAGCGACCAACGGCGCGGCGCCGCGGGCCGTAGCGTCCGCCTTCAGGCGGACCTGAGGGCCGGCTGAAGCCGGCCACCACGGCCGTGAAAACCCGAGTACGCGGATTGCAGTCGGCAAGCCCGACCAATGAGAATTGCGCAGGTTGCTCCACTGTGTGAACGTGTGCCGCCGCGTTTGTACGGCGGCACGGAGCGCGTCGTCGCATTTCTGACCGACGAGCTCGTCCATCTCGGACACGACGTGACGCTGTTTGCGACGGCCGACTCCGAGACGCGGGCGACGCTGGTCGGCGTCTGGCCCGAAGCGCTGCGCCTGAGCCACTGCCGCGACTTCCTGAGCCCGCACGTGCGCGGAGGGTGCCTCCCTGCCGTCGGCGGTCCACGCATGGTGCTCCGATACCTCGGCCTCGACGGGATCGAGCGGCGGACGCGGGTCGAGTCGGCGCCCGGGCCCGAGCGGATCGACGACGGTACGTTCGTGTTCCGCCTGCTGCTCGAGCCGCACGCGGTCGAGGACATCGAGATCGCCGTGTCGTGCGAGATCGACGACGATCGGCGGGAGACGGCACCGTTCGACGAGCTGTTCGGCCGGCTCAGAGAGCGCGTCGCCCTCCGCCGCGCCCGCGACTGCCGTCTCGTCACCTCGAACGAATCGTTCAACCGCTGGTTCCGGCGCTCGTCGGCCGATCTCGGGATGATGATCACCGACACGGCGCACGGGCCCTATCCCTACGCCGGCATCCCGTGGTTCAGCACGCCGTTCGGACGCGACGGCCTCATCACGGCGCTCGAACTGCTCTGGGCCGCGCCCGACGTCGCGCGCGGGGTGCTGACGTTTCTTGCCGAAACCCAGGCCACCTCCATCGACGATGCCCGAGACGGACAGCCGGGCAAAATCCTGCACGAGATGCGCGGCGGCGAAATGGCGGCGCTCGGCGAGATCCCGTTCGGCCGCTACTACGGCTCGGCGGACGCAACGCCGCTCTTCGTGATGCTCGCCGACGCCTACTTCGAGCGGACGGGCGATGCGGCGTTCATCGCGCGGCTGTGGCCGCACGTCCTGGCGGCCCTCGACTGGATGGACCAGTTCGGCGACATCGACGGCGACGGCTTCATCGAGTACGCGCGCCGCAGCGAGACCGGCCTCGTCCAGCAGGGCTGGAAGGATTCCGCCGATTCCGTTTTCCATGCGGATGGCTCTCTGGCCGAGCCGCCGATCGCAATCTGCGAGGTGCAGGGATACGCCTATGGGGCGTGGATGGGCGCCGCGCGGCTCGCGGTCGTCGCCGGCAGCCCGGGCCAGGCGGAGGGGTGGCGCGCCCGCGCCGCGGCGCTCCAGGCGCGCTTCGAAGAGGCGTTCTGGTGCGAGGACCTGGGCACCTACGCGCTGGCCCTCGACGGAGGGAAGCGTCCGTGCCGCGTCCGCACCTCGAATCCCGGACACTGTCTGCTCACCGGCCTCGTGGGGCCCGACCGCGCGCGGCGCGTGGCGGACACGCTGCTCTCGGATGCGTCGTTCGCGGGCTGGGGCATCCGGACGGTCGCGGCGGGCGAGTGGCGCTACAACCCGATGTCGTACCACAACGGATCGATCTGGCCGCACGACAACGCGCTCATCGCCGCCGGCTTCGCGCGCTACGGCCTGACAGGCGCGGCCGCACGCGTGCTGACGGCCATGTTCGACCTGAGCGAGACGGTCGATCTGCACCGGCTGCCCGAGCTGATGTGCGGCTTTCACCGGCGCGGCCGTGACGGCCCGACGCTCTACCCGGTCGCCTGCGCGCCGCAGGCCTGGGCCGCCGGCGCCGTGTATCTGCTGGTCTCGGCCTGCCTCGGCCTCCGCATCGACGCCTCCGAACGGCGGCTGTCGTTCTCCCGCGCCGTGCTCCCCGACCGACTCGAGTGGCTGCGCATCGACAACCTGTCGATCGCCGGATCCGACGTCGATCTGCTGCTGACACGGCATGCCCACGACGTCGGCGTCACGGTGCTGCGGCGCACCGGCGAGCTCCAGATCATTTGTGATGTGTGATTGGTGATTTGTGATGTGATGTAGCCGCACAATCGCCAATCACAAATCACAAATCACAAATCGCAAATGGGGAGAGGCCATCCCATGCCAGACACGATTCGACTCGTTGAATATTTCTACGTCACCGCACCCGACAAGCCGGGCGAGGGGGCGCGCGCCCTGAGGACGCTGCAGGAGAGCGGCATCGACCTGCTTGCCTTTTCGGGCTTTCCCGAAGGGCGCAAATCGCAGCTCGATTTCATCCCCGTCGATCCGGCGGCGTTCAAACAGGCGGCCAAACGCGCCAAATGGCGCGTCGTCGGACCGAAGCGCGGATTCCTGGTCCAGGGCGACAACCGGATTGGAGCCGTGGCCGAGCTGATGGAGCGGCTCGCGACGGCGAAGATCAACGTCACCGCGATCGACGCGCTCACCGTCGACGGACGCTACGGTGCGATCGTCTGGGTCGCCCCCCGGGACGTGAAGAAGGCTGCCACGGCCCTCGGCGCGTCCTCGTAGTCCATCAGCGGAGCGCATCGATCGCGCGCTGCAGCGCTGGTCCAATTCGCACCGGATAGGGCGCGGCCTCGGCGAGACGACGCACGTCGCGCGGCAGCCGCGCGACCTCGGTCAGGCTGCGCGCGCGCAGCTCCGCGGTCGGACGCACCTGTTGGTCGCGCCGGCCGGCCCGCATCACCGGCACGAGCAGCGGCTCGTGCCGCCCCGGAGGCGCGTCCGGCACGGACGCGTCGGCCAGCTCGATCACGTCTTCGGCGGCGATGTCGCGTCCGAAGCGCCGCCACACCTGCTTGCGGCCCGGGTGCGTCGCCTTGCCCGGGCTGCGCTTCATCACCGGCACGGACGCGCCGCCCCGCTCGATCTCGACGAGCTTGTACACCGCCCCGAGCGACGGCGCGTCGCTCGCCGTGCTCAGCGCCGCGCCGACGCCGAAACCGTCGATCGGCGCACCGGCGGCGAGGATCGCGGCGATGCGCCACTCGTCGAGATCACCGCTCGCGAAGATCCGGGTCGCCTGCAGCCCGGCGCCATCGAGAATGGCGCGCACCTCGCGGCTCAGCGCCACGACGTCGCCGCTGTCGAGCCGGACCGCGGCGGGCTTCATGCCGCTCGCGGCGACGGAACGCGCCGCCGCCACCGTGTCGTACGTGTCGAGCAGAACGACCGTGCGCTCGCCGAAGACCTCCGCGAACTGATGGAACGCTTCTTCCTCCGTCGGGAATGCCGTGACCCACGAGTGGGCCATTGTCCCCGACACCGGAATCCCGAATCGTCGGCCGGCTTCGACGTTGGAGGTCGACTCACAGCCGGCAATGTACGCCGCGCGCGCAGCGAGCACCGCTGCCTCGAGGCCGTGCGCGCGGCGCGCGCCGAACTCGACGACACTCCGGCCGGCGGCGGCCTCGACCATCCGCGCGGCGCGGCTGGCGACGGAGGTCTGAAATGCGACGAGCGCGAGCAGCGCCGTCTCGACAAGCTGGGCCTCCGGCATCGGGGCCGTCACGCGCAGCAGCGGCGCGGGCGGAAACAGCGGCACGCCTTCGGGCACGGCCCAGACTTCACCGGTGAACCGGAACCGGGGAAGATAGTCGTCGAAGAAGTCGCGCCGGACTCCCTGCAGCGCCGGCAGCTCGCGGAGATGCGCGATGTCGTCACTCGTGAACCGCAGGTGCTCCAGGTAGTCGAGCGCCTGCTCGAGGCCCGCCGCGACGAGAAACGAGCGGTTGGGCGGCAGCTCCCGCACGTACAGCTCGAAGGTCGCCGGCGCGACCAGGCCGGCCGTGTAATAGCCGGCCATCATCGTCAGCTCGTAGAGATCGGTGGTGAGCGCGAGACTTTGCATGTACTTTGAACTTTGCACTTTACACTTTGTACTTGAAGAAGCGTTGGTATGGACAACACGCGATCGGCCCTGTTGATCGTGGACGTCCAGCGGGACTTCTGCCCCGGCGGGGCGCTCGCCGCGCCTGCGGGCGACCGCGTCGTCGAGCCGCTCAACCGGTACGTCGATGAGGCGGCCGCACAGGGATGGCCGGTGTACGCGTCGCGCGACTGGCACCCGCCGGTGACGCGCCATTTCCGGCAGTACGGGGGCGAATGGCCGGTGCACTGTGTCGAGCACACCGCGGGCGCCGAGTTCCACCCCGGACTGCGGCTGCCGTCCCGAGCGATCGTGATCAGCAAGGGTCAGAGCGCCGAGAAGCCGGGATACTCCGCCTTCGAGGGGACAACGTCCGACGGACGGACGCTCGTCGACGATCTGCGGGCGCGCGGCGTCGACCACCTCTACGTGGGGGGGATTGCCACGGACTACTGCGTGAAACACTCCGTGCTCGACGCCCGGCGGGCGGGGTTCGATGTGACGGTGCTCGGCGATGCGATTGCCGGCGTGGACGTGCAGCCGGGTGATTCGGCGCGCGCGATCGACGAGATGCGTGCGGCGGGGGCGGTCGTGAAGCCCTGACGTGTCTCCGTATCGAGGCGTCGTGCTCGCGGCGCTGGTGCTGGCTTCCCACCGTGCGGAGGCGCGGCTGGAGCAGCGTCCGGCGGAGGAGCCGAGCGAGCGTCTCGAAGTCGTCGAGCTCGACATCGAGGGCGCACGCGCCGTACGCGAGTCAGACGTGCGCGCCCTTCTCGAGACCCGTACGAGCCCAAGACTGCCCTGGCGCGACAGGGCGTCTTTCGATTCCGCGATCTTCGAGGCGGACCTGCGACGCATCGAAGCGTTCTACGCCGACCGCGGCTACCCGGGCACCCGCGCGGAAGGCGTCGTGAGCCGGCACGCGAACGACGAGGTGCGGCTGCGAATCGTCGTCCACGAGGGATCGCCTGTGCGCGCCGCACAGGTCGTCTTCAGCGGCTTTGACGTCCTCTCGGCCGACGAGGTGGAGGCAATGACGGGTGCAGCAGCGCTGCAGCCCGGAGAGCCGGTCGCCACAGCGGACGTGGAGGAGACCGTTCGCCAGGCGGTGACCGCTCTGGGGAATGCGGGCTACGCGCGGGCACGTGTGGAGGCGCTGGAGACCGTCATTGCGCCCGGCCAGGTTCGTCTCGAAATCAGGGCCGAGCCGGCCCTGCAGGCGGTGTTCGGGCCGATCGACATCGTCGGAAACATCAGTGTCCAGGACCCGGTGATCCGGCGGCAGCTCACGTACCTGCCGGGTGAACGCTTCCAGGTGGCTGCGCTCCAGGAGAGCCAACGCCGTGTGTACCAGCTTGGGCTCTTCGAATCCGTCGAGATCGCGGTCGTCGATGGCGACAGCGCGCCGGAGGTCGCGACACGCGTCACCGTCAAGGAGCGCGATCACACGCAGTTCACATATTCGTTCGGGTACGGGTCCGAAGAGCGGGCCTATGGCGAGATCGGATGGCGGCACCTGAACTTCCTCGGAGGTGCGCGCACCGTCTCGACGCGTGGCAAATGGTCGTGGCTCGATCGCGGGGCCGAGGGAGCCTTCGTCCAACCGCACCTTTTCAGATCTGGTCTGGCGCTCACTGGGAGCGGGTACGTCTGGCAGTTCGACGAGGCCCCGTACGACGCGCTCTCACGCGGAGGCCGCGCTGGAGTGCGTTACGAGGCGGGCCGCCATACCGTGACCGGCACCTACGTCCACGAGTTCCAGCGTGTGCAGATCCCGACCGACGCGCAACAGGACCCCGCATCGCGCGCGCAGTTCACGGTGCTCGGGCTCGATTCGAGCAGCGGGAAGCAGGAGGGCCTGCTGTCGGCGCTGCAGTTCAGCGCGGAGCGGGACACCACCGATCGGCCGGCAGAACCGACGAGAGGGTATCTGGTAGCGGCCCGCCTGGAACAGGCCGGCGGGTGGCTCCCCGGCTCGTTCAACTACGTCAGCGTGCTCGGTGACGGCCGGTACTATCACCCCATTGCGCGCGTGACGCTCGCCGGCCGGGTGCAGTACGGGTCGATCGTCCCGAAGACGCGGCGATCGGACGTTCCGTTGTCGAAGCGCTACTTCCTTGGCGGCGCGGACACGCTGCGCGGGTGGGGCCGCCTCGAGGTGAGCCCGCTCTCCGCCGCCGGCCTGCCGATTGGAGGACAGTCGCTCTTCGCAACGACGGGTGAGATTCGCCTTCCCGTGGCCGGTCCGCTCGGCGCCGTCTTGTTCATGGACGCCGGGAAGGTCTGGGAGGACGCCTGGACGCTCGCGCGCAATCTCCACTCCGACGGGGGCATCGGCCTGCGCTACCGTTCGCCGTGGGCGCTGCTACGGCTCGACTTCGCGCACCAGTTCACGACCGTCGAAGGACTGCAGATCGACGGTGAGGCGCGGACCCGACGCTGGCGGATGCACTTCGGCGTCGGCCACAGCTTCTGAACGTCCGTGCGTTTCCGATCCACGAAGACATGGGAGATGCCTTCCGAAGCGACGCGTCCGTTGTAGACACTGCGGCGTTATCGTGGCCAACGACGATGAAATGCAGCGCCTGAAGCAACTCGACGACGAAGATCGCCGGCTGAAACACATCGTCGATAAACCGGCCGCACGACCGAAGCCCGTCCAGCCCCTCCGGCTGCCGGGCCGTGAAGTCTAACCGCCGCCAGCAATTAGTCCGCGAGCGTGAGTGTCATCGGCCCGTCGGGGCTGCCAACCACCGCTCGCGGAAGGTCCGCCACACCAACAGCCCGCACGTGCACGTAGTGCGCGGCCTCCGCCAGTTCGAGGCGTCGGCGCTCCGTGTTGTAGACCAGCTCGTTCAGCTCGACCCCGTACGCCAGCTTGCGATCGCTGTGGGCAGTGACCTGCTGGTTACCATCCACCGACAACGCCACGTTCGCTCCCGCCGTCGCTGCGATATCCGCCGACAGGTCGACCTTCGTCTTGTTCTTCTCCTCGAGCCCGAACACGAGCTCCTTGCAGTGGTGTACGGCGGTGGCGAGATAGTACCGCCAGTCATCCTTCATCGCCGACGCGTCCTTGTCGAACGCGACGTCGCCGAGCCGGTACGAGAGGTCGTAGCCGTCCGTGACGTAGTTTCGCGTGCATCCGCCGAAACGAAACCGCAGCGCGCGGTCCTTCGATCTTTCAAGCGCCGGCTTGACGGCGGTCAGCGCGGCGGCGCCGATCAGCGTCAGGAAACCCTGCAGAAAATTGACGCCCACGCTGCCCGACACGGCGTTCGAGACGGTGGACTCGATGTCGATGAGCGCTTCGTCTTTGGTCACGCCCGGCATGCCGAACGGCGCCTTCAGGAACGCCGCCAGGCTGCCCGCCTGGACAATCTTGTCGTCGCTCACCGCGAACAGGTCGCACACGGAGACATTCTCGCGTGGGCGGCTGAGCACGTGCACACCGTATTTCTCGAACAGGAGCTTCGCGAGCGGATCGGTCGTCTTTCTAGACCACATGGCCGTCCTCCATCTGTGCGCTGGCCCACGCTACACGGGCGCGCAGCTCTTCGTCGTCTTCGCGCGCGGCAATGCGCGATGCGTGTGCAAGCAGCCGTGACGCCTGCCGCCGCAGGCGCGCCTCCGTGCTCGGATCCGCCAACCGCAGCATCGCCACCGCCATCGTCGTGTACGCCCGGCCGCGCGGCAGCCCGTCGGACGAGTCCGCAACCGCTTTCGCCGCCGCGAGCGCCTCGGCCGCCTTCGACTCCGCGAGCAGCGCGTCCATGGATTCCTGCTTGAGGCGGTTCTCGATGATGTTCATCGCCGGGCCCACTGACGCACCAGCCGGCAGGTGCCATCCGCTGCCGAAGACGACCGTCGCGCCCCAGAAATAGGGATGCTCGAACGGGTGCTCCATGCCTTCGTCTTCGATCCATTCGAGCAGCGAGCGGGCTCCAAGTAACGCACGCCCCGGCGCATTCGCGGCCTTCAGCACCGCGATGTGGTCGCGGCAGCGCGCGAGCGCCTCGTCGCGCGTCATCCGTCGCAGGTCGCGCACGGCGCGAAACATTGCCGCGGCGGGACGATAGCCGCGATGTCCCAGGTGCTTGAGGAACGCTTCGGCCAGCACGTTGGAGGTGACGTCCTCCACCGGCCACAGATTGGCGACCACGGCGCTGGCGCCGGTGGAGATGAGCGCGCCGGGAATGCCCCACGCCGAGCAGTCGTCTGGAGTCGGCGCAATGGCGCCGACCTCGCACGCCATCAGCACCATCAGCGCGCGTTTGTCGAGCTCTCCGATCCGCGCCATGTCGGTCATGCGCCATGGCTCGTCGTGCAGCAGGAGTCGACTCTCTTCGACCTGGCCTGGCGAGAAGACGCCATGCGTCGCGAACATGACGACGTCGGAGGTGCGGACTTCCTCGGTCACCGCGGCCTTGGTCACGTCGGCACCGCTCCTCAGAAAGAACCTCCCGGGGTCGCCGGAATGGGCGCCGAATTCTTCCATGGCCACGCGCGCCACGGTCAGGTCGCCTGCGGGATCCGCAAAGGCCGCGATGCGCTCGATGCGCTTGGGACGTTGATACACCTGGCTCGTGGCCACTGCCTGAACGCACGGCGCGTACTCGATTGGCATGACCTCGCATAGGAAGTTGGCGCCCTGCGTGTCCACGCCCGGCACGTTGATCTCCTCTCCGCACGCGAGCGATAGGTGGAGGGGCAGGTTCCGCGTCAACACGTCGGGAACGAGGATGAGCTGATTGACGCCGCGTGCGGCCAGCTCGCGAGCCAGCCCGCAGAACAGGTTGTCGTGGAGCAGCTGCGCGATCTCCATCAACGCTTTCGCCTGCGCACCGCCCAGCTGCTTCGGCAGGTTGCCCTCGCGGTAGAGATCCAACAGCTGTTGTGCGTGCTCCGCTGTGAACGACGGCGTCATGATCGGAAACGCGACGACGCCTGCGTTGCCACGCCCGATCATCATGAGGATCGTCGCGTTCGAGCCGACGAGGAAATCGACAATCGCGACGCCGCCTGCGTAGGGAAGCGCGTCGATCAGATCGTCCTTTTGGACTGGGGCGCCGAGCCGCGCCGCGAGGATCGGATCGCCGGCTCTCAGCGCTTCACCGGCTTCGTACATGCGCGCGGACGCGCGGCCAACGGCATTCACGACGCGGAAGAAATCGGGTGTGGCAGGGCCGGCCAACGCTTCCACTTCGCGGCAGAGGTCGTCCACCGCCTGCAAATAGGCAGCGCTCTCCGCGGTCGGTGCGCCCTCGGCCTTCAGTCGCGACAGTGTGGGCACGCAGAATCCGGGTGCCTTGTAGCGCTGCAGCAGATCGATGGCCGCGTCAAATCTGTCTGCGTCGAACAGCATGCGCAGCGTGTCGAAGACCACCTGCAGGTCATAGCCGGGCAGGCGCAGCATGTCGCCGTCAACGATGCGCTTCCAGGCTTTGCCGCCGGCCAGCGCCAGCGCCAGGCGCACGTCACAGACGCGATGCGCCGCCTGGACCGCCATGTCGAGGTTGCCGCGCGACCGCTCGGCGCGGCTCATGCGGTCCGAGAGATACAGGTCGAGCGCTGTTGGTGCATCGGGCGGCGGCGCCTCCGCCGGCTCCGCGGTGCTGCGCTCCATCTTTTCGCGAATGGAGATCACGCTGTTGAGGAAGTCGGGGCGATCGGCGGCGCCGTTCGCGAGCGTTTCTATTTCACGCGCGGTCTGGAGTCCCTTGTCTACGTATATCCCCTGGTCGTACATCTCGAGCGCGCGATCCAGCAGCGCCATCTTCAGCGAGGAGTCAGGGGCCTGGTCCGCCAGTGCCCGTAGGCGATCGCCGCCCTCTTCATGCCGGCACGCGCGCGCGAAGCCGTTCATCAGTCCGGTTGCGGCGCTGAGGATCGTCTGCGTTTGTCCCGTCCGGATCGCGGCGTCAACGGCTTTCTCGTACCACTCGATCGCATCGCTGAAAGCCTGCCGCCGCACGCATGTGTTGCCGACGTTGCCGGACCACGTGGCGATGCCTTTCGAGTCGCCGGCCATCTCCGCGAAGAAGGCCGCGCTACGGTAATGATCCTCGGCGCCCTGCTCATCGCGAGCCCGGTTGCACGTGACGCCATGCTGGCCCTCGAGCTCCGCGAGGACGACGACCTGCTCCTTGTCGAACAGGTTGACCGGCCCGAGCATGCGTGCGACCGCGTTCGACCCCGGCGGCCGCAAGAGGCGTTCGGCTTCGTCTATCAGGCCGCTCGCCCGGTCGAGGTCACGCATCGTGCGCAGCAGCGAGGCGCGATTCAGCATCCAGCGCACCTGGCCAGCCGTGTTGCCGGCTTCGCCGGCGGCGCGCTCCGCATTCAGGAACCGATCGATCGCGGCCTGCACGTCGCCGGTCAGGCGAAGCGCCATGGCCTGGCCGCCAAGCGCTTCATGCAGGCGCTGCGGCCGGCGCGCGCGCCTGACCGCTTTTTCCGCGAGCTTGAAGTGCCCGAACGCCAGCTCCGGCGCTTCGTCCAGAGCCGCGTTGCCGATGGCGAGCAGCGCGCCGATCTCCGCGTCCCTATCGCGCGACCTCAGTGCGTCCCGGAGCTCATCTTGGAGGCGCGCCACCTCGTCCTGGTAGCTGGTGAGGGTAAACATAGGCATCGGTCCTCCTACTTGCGGCGGGTGTACGAGCCTAAGTTCCTAGCATTGGACACGACGCGAACGAACAGCGATCAAATGCTGGTGGAGAGGTTACCGCACATAGGTCGCCAAGGGCGGACGGGGGTCGGCCTTCCGCGCCGAGCCGGTCGTTCACGGCGCATCGAAGCTTCTGCTTGCACCCGAGATACCGCTCCGTCGTCTGGACAGAGACATGCCCCAGGAGGAACTGGATCTGGTCGAGTTCGCCGCCCGCCAAGCGGCACAGCCTCGCGCACGTGCGGCGCAGATCGTGTGGAGCCAGTTTTTCGATGCCGGCGCGTGCCGCCGCCGCCCGGACGACATCCCACAGCGCCTTCGGCGACATCCCGTCGCCCCAGATCCGCCCCGCCTTGTTGATCGCCCGAAAGACGCGGCCCTCTGAGATACCGGCTGCCGTCGTCCACGTATCGACCGCGGCCTTGACCCACGACGGGATGGGGACGGTTCGGACGTGACCGCCTTTTCCTACAAGATCGGCGATCACCCAATGCCGATTGCTTCGGCTTCAGAGCTTCTGGCGGACGTTCAATCGCGTCCCGTTTGGGACGGCGCGTCGATCTCACCCGCAGACGCTGAGTATCCTCGCGTGCACCTCGACTGGCACGAAGAGTCCTGGAGCGATTTTTTGGCAACGAGTCGGCATTTCTCGTCGCCTTCAATCGAAATGGAACTGGGCGGACAGGCCTTGGAGCGCTGGCCTCGCGAACTATTCGTATCTGCGGAACGTGCGACTCAGGCCTTGAATCACTTCCTGCAGTTCGGCAAACAAGACCCGGCGCTCGAGTGGATTCGAATCGATGGCTTTCCGCGGGAACTCTTGTGGGAAGGTCGGGCACAGAGAGAAGCGTGGGAACGCGCGAATCGGCCCAAAGAATAGCGGGAGTCCCCCGCGCTACAATGTCGTTGAGGCCCGCTGATGACCGTGAAGGCGATCTACGAAAACGGCGTGTTCAAGCCTCGTGAGCCGATTCACCTCGAAGAGCATACCGAGGTCGAAGTCGTGATCCCGGCGGCCGCCCCCAGCGACGCCGATGATCCGACCGGATGGAAGGCGGCGGAGGCGCTGATCGGCTTCATCGATGACGCGCCTGTGGATATGGCCGACCATCACGACCAGTACCTCTACGGCGCGCCGAAGGCGTGACCTTCCTCGACACGGGATTCCTTTTCGCGCTGATCGATTGTTCCGCCGGCTGCGATTAGGGCTCCAAAGAGCGAAAGGACAGACGCGAGTATCTGCATTACTCAATACGCTTTCGAGACTGCACGCCTACCGATGCTGCTGGCGTCGAGCCGGACTCAACCAACCGTTCCTGCTCCTCCTCCGCCCACTCCAGCGCTTCCTCTCCAGAAGTGAAGATCCGCGACATCAGCAGCGCGCCGTGCCTCAGGTTCCGCACCTCGGTGCCGTTTCGGCACGAGCCCAGTTCGGAGGAGGCGACCCTTCCATCAACCCAAGAGGTCCATCGCGCGGTTCGCGACGGATCGAATGGCAAGGCCTCGGTGCGGGCTAAACGTAAGCGACTCCCTTCGGCTCACGCATCACCGTCCAGCCAGCCTCCAGCGTTCGGTAGGTATTTCTCCAGAGAATCTTCTCCGCAAGTCCCGGATAGCTGTCGAGAATTGCCCTGCGAAGCGCAGTGAAGTTCCGCAGTCTCTTCAGCCCGTCAACGGGATGGATGAACCCATCGAGGTCAGAGCCTATCGCAACGTGATCATCGCCAGCGACCCTGCGCACATGCTCAATAGCCCGCAACATGATTCGGAGATCCTGCTTTTCGCGCGGTTTCGTTGGGTCATGCAACCAGTGCTTGAAGGCGATCACGCCAATAACGCCTCCCGTCTCCCGAATCTTCAACATCATTTCATCCGAGAGGTTCAGCAGATACGTTGGGGAGGAAGTTCCGCGGGGCACTGTGTGTGATGCCATCACAGGTCGGCTCTTGATGCGCGCCATCGCGATCACTTCATCCATCGCCGTCTCCGTCATGTGTGTGAGATCAACGATGATGCCGTGATCCATCATTGCCTCTGCGACCCTGACGCCAGTTTCCGTCAGCCCGCGAACTGGCATCGGGTTCAGTGCCGAGAAGATCCCATCGTTCAGAAACGGCAGCCCGTTCACACAGGCCGAGATGCCCCTGAAGCGAAGGTGCGCGAGGGTGATGTAGGCGACTCCCGCTCTCGCAAGCGCGGGGATGTTGTCGGGGCCTCCGACGCTGTAGCCGCCCTCGATGCAGTGGAACAGACAGCGCCCATTTGCCTCCATCGCGGCGAGCAGTTCCGCAGGAGTTCGAGCGACCGTCCACCCCGGCCGTCGCCTTACGGCCGATTCAACTTGCGCCATCTGATTCTGGATGTTCTCGAACGGGCCACACGGTCCCCACACTTCATCGGCGGGGATGTGCAACACCGAAGCAAAACTGACGCTCGCCTCTTCGGCATCGGGCAATGTGACGCGGGGACGCCTCCCGAAATTGAAGAACAGATTCGCGGCTCCCATGAGCGCCTGGTTGAATGCGGTCCAGGCCGGAACTTCAACCTCGCAGGGCCGAGCAACCAACGGGAACTGCATCGGGAAGTGAAGGTGCAAGTCGAGAATGGGGATGACGAGGCGGCGTCGGGTCATCGCACGCACCTTTCTGTCAGCCAAAGTGCTATGAATGCGGGGATTTGAGTTCCGGTAGGATGCCACCAGCCAACTGACAGTTCAACCCGAGATGAAGCGTACCTCGGCTGTCCTCGTGCTGCTCCTCGCGGCTCTGCCCGCGCTGTCGCAGCCCGCCCCGTCGATGACCGCCCACTTCATCAACGTGGGCCAAGCGCATCCTCGGCGCTACACCGTTGAACTCCTCGCAAGCAACATCACCCGAAATCGGAGCCAGCCCAAAACAGTGATGGTTGCGACTCGGGCCGAAGAGTTCAATCCGCTGACGGTGCGGAGGGCGATATATGCGACCGGGTGGGACGGGACGGTGAGGGTGGTTGCGAGGGCAGCAAACAGCATCAGCGTGTTCCGAGAGCATTGAGACGCGTGTTGGTGAACGGATGGCGATCAGCCGCAAGAAGGTCGCAGCGAAAATAGCTCAGACCATCGGAGTTGTGACCGTGATGGCTACGCTGGCTTCCCCACATTGTGCGGTGTCATCTAGCCAACTCCAAGAGGAAAGCACTCCCCAAGGAACGGTCACTGAATCAAAGGGTGCTGCACCGACAATTCCAGCACCTCAGTCTCCGAGCCGCGACCCTGAGTTCGAGAGGATTTCAGCGGGTCTCAAGGAAGTTGTCGCGTTGAGTGCATCTCTCAGCCAGTGGGCATTACTTCTCTTGGGCGGCGCTTTGGTCACGGTGTTCAGCACGTCGTATCACAAACCCGGCTGGCCGTGGCGAGGGTCTTACTTTTACGATTGTGGGTCTCCGGCGAATCGACACTTCGCAGCGTGCCCGACCAGTGACCGAGCCTCGTGGCCTCCGCAGCTTGGCGTGAGGCGTCGTGTGGGCGGATGTTGGTGAGGCTTGACCTTCGCGAGTTGGAAACGAAGTCGGGAATACCTGATCGGTCTCCACGTCCTCCGCCGGCGGGTTGAAGCCGACTCTGCTTGGGGAGTCGAGGCTCAGCGCAGCCGCGCGTCCCCCTGCTGAAGTTGATGGATACTGCAGGTATCATGGTGAATCTCCATGAGCGATCCGGCCCCGAACGCGCGTGGGGAACAGGCGAAGACGCCGGTTCCGCAGTCCACGCTTGACGGTATTCGCGCTGTCGTCGACGCGTGCGCTGGCGGCGCGCATTCTCGCGTTTCCATCCGCAAGAAGACACGACGCGCACAGCGACAGGTTTCATACGCCCTGAGCGCTGCACGCTTCCTCGGCCTGCCGTTATGGTGTGAACCGCGAGAGCACGGCGTCGAGGTCGTAGCTGAAGCCGACCTGGGCGCGCGCGAACACTTTCTTCTCCGCGATCAGTTCCGTCCTGTTCGCAAGCGTCACAGACAGCGGAATCTTCGCTGCGGATCCCCTGACGGGAATCGTCAGCTTTGCCTGCCCAAGCGCAATCGTGCCCTTGGTGCCTGGGAACAGCGTGCCTTCACCGGCGACGAGGTCGTCCGGCATGTGCTGGATCTTGGTTGCGAGCGTGAACACATATCGGCCGATTCCCTCAGGATCGCCGAACGGGATATCGACCTGCACCGAGCCCTGGACGTCACGCAGCGATTCGGTGTTGGCCGGCACGTCGCCGATGTAGAACGTCGCAGCGACGTTGCCCGTCAGCAGGAACGACCGACCGACCGAGCCAACCACTGTGACGTTGCCAGACGTCGGACCAGTCGCCGGCTTCTGATAGGCGAAATCAAAGACCAACTGTCCACCGCCGGCGATCTCCCGAAGGATCTCCGCACGCAGGCTGACCATCCGCTTGAACTGGTCGGCCGCATTGTTGACCGCCACTCTCGTCGCAGGCACGATCTCGACTGTTGGAAGCGACTGGAACCGAGCCACAACGACGTCTTCGATCTCGTCGAGCGATGCGGCGCTGATCGCCTCGTTCGTGGCATCGACCCACGCGACGATTGCCGGATCTGCCTGGAGAGACTTGAGAGCCGCGAGCGCGGCCCGGTTGAGGACGTCGGTTGCCGGCGAAAGCGCATTCCAGCGCGGGTCGTTTGCCGCTGCACGCGGATCCTTGTTATCCACCGCGCTATAGCGAAGCGTTGCCGCGGAGAACTGTTGTCGATCGGCAGTGAACGTTCGTTCAGCACCGTCGGCCAATCCGCGGGATGTGTCGAAAGAGAAGGAGAACGAGAATTTCTGCAGGACCTCGATAGCAGGGTCATCGGTCTCGAGCATCTCGAAGTAAGGCGTCCTTCGGATCGCCTGGACGATGCTCACCGGAGATCCGCGGAACGTGACGGTCGTCCCGCTGGTGTCCTGGGTCAGGGCGCCATTTTCAACAGCGACGGCCAAAACGGCCGGAGTGCCGCCTTTCGAGACAAGCGACGTGGACCCAGCCGTCGAACCGGAGGCGTCCCCGACCTGTTTGTCCATTCGCCGCTCCTCGAGCGCCCGCATCGCTTGCTTCGAGATGCTGCCAATCAACGACAGATAGATCGGCTCGAAATCGACGGCCAGGTTGACCGTCGACAGCGGCGTCTGTTCCGGAGTCAAAGACTTCGGACTCTTCCTCACCTGGGCCTGCAGTCTGCTGATCTCGCCAGCCCGTCCGGCAATCTGGCCGGCCAGATGCTTCGCCGGATCTGGAACGGGTGCCTGTGCGCCAGTTGGAACCGCGATGCTCAGCAGCACCGCAAGAGTCAGCAGAACTCGAGTGCTCGGTTTCATTGAGTCCTCACTCGATGTCGATCAGGAACACGACGGCATTGGTGACAGTGCCAGGGAACTGCGTGAACGTGAACGGTGCGACGGTGCCGTTGTTATCCGAGACACGCACCGAGGCGAAGCCGCCGGACGTGGCTTTGAAGGTCGCCCGGACAAGGAGCGGCAAATCGGTGCCAGTCGTGGGCACCGTGAATTGGTGAGGGTTGGCTTTCGTGAGATTCCCGTTCGCGAGCCCGGAAAACGACACGAGCGCGTCGCCGTCCTGCAGCGACAGGGTCAACGACTCTCCCTTCTTCGCCGCCAAATCCAGTGAGTTGTTGTTGTTGATCCTCATACATCTGCCTCTCGAGCCGGTGGTTCTTCAGCGGCTCTGAAGGAGTTACCAATTTGTCTCGTTGGGGGTCGAAGACGCCCGGGTGGCTCTCCAGAGACCCGTGCGCCACCGTAGGTGATAACGTCGAAACCGTGAAAATGCAACACGAGTCGTCGCGCACTGACGTGTTAGACTCACGGACCTCGTGCGTTATGTAGATGTGCGTCCGATGCGGTGCCGTCTCTTCGGCCAGATCGCCCTCGCACTGTGCGTGTTGAATGGGGTTGCCGTTTCGGCGCTCCCGTCCGATCCGCTTCCGGACGCCATCAGAACCCTCGAAGCGGATGGCAAGCTGGCGGAGGCGCGGCAGCAACTCAACACGCTGAAGCCTCCACTCGGCGCCGAGGATCTCAAAGCGCACCTCGAGCTCATCGACAAGACGACGAATCTGCTGGGCGTCATCGATGCGTATGCGAAGCATGGGCTCACCAAGCAGGCGATCGACGCGTTGACGGAATTTCTGCCGAGTGTATCGCACGCCCGTGACGCCGGACTCGCGATCGTCGTGCAGCGTCGTCTCGCGGAGCTGCAGAAGCGCAGTCCCGCCGTCGTGAAACGACAAGATGCCATCGAGCAGGCCGCTCGCGCCGCGTTGACCCGCGCGGACACGTACCTCAATCGCCGTCTCTATCAGAAAGCGAAGGACGCGTACGATGCGGTCGCGAAGCAGACGGATCCGATTTCCGAGGACACCAAGGTCCGGGCGACACTCGGCGTCGAGAACGCGACACAGAAGCTGTTCGACGACGAGCCGTACGGAGTCATCCCCACCCTGTATCGCTCTTTCAGCGACGCCGCCCGGACCATCTGGCAATGGGTGCTGACATTCCTTGTCGTCCTCGCCATCATCTTCGTCCTGCGTCGAATCTGGCTGACGAGGAAGAGGAGTCTCGAGCTCGTCGATCTGAGCCTGGCGGTCGCATCACCCGCGGCAAACCGCGAGCTGGCGCAGGAGCTTCAGGACGTCATCGATCGCATCCGCGAGGCTGGGCCAGGCTCGGCAAAGCTCGACGCCACCGGCGCCGGCGATTCACTGAACGAGGACGGGGGCGAGCTGCCGCCGCCTGACCTCGTCTTCGTCACGCCGCCGGTCGATGCGCCGGAACTTGCGAAAGAACTCGATGCCTTCGTCTCGTCGACGCCGACGATTGCGGTGGGAGGGATCGGCCTCAACCCGCAGCAGCTGTGGACGTTCATCAAGCGCGTGATGACGCCTCGGCCACGACACGCATTCACCGGAACGCTGACCGCGTACGACAACACGCTGGCCCTGCGGCTGATGCATGAGGACCGGCTGTTCGGCAGGAAGAGCGAGTGGCGAGCGTCTGCGCCATCCGCGTCGGCGGAGGCACGCATCACCTGCTTAGTGGACATCGCCTCCCGGATGATTCTCGACGGCGAGACGACGAACACGGTCACGAGCAACTGCGACAGCTTGAAGGAATACATCCTCGGCCTCTATGCCTTCGCCGCGAACACGGCAGACGCCTTCAAAACCGCGACGGTGCACTTTCAGAACGCGCTCGACCGAGACAGCGGAAATTGGCTCGCGCGCTTTCAGCTCGCCCTGTGCGCACGCGGCACGAAGGACACACGCACCGCACTCCGTCATTTGACCTGGTTCACGGGGCAGGAAGCCGCTGCCAGCAAGTCCCTTCAAGGCCACATCGCAGAGCATCCGGATTTCCCTCACGTCGTGCAGTACCAGCTGGCGTCCACGTTGTCACTGGCCAGCGATGACCGGGAGGACTCGGAAGTCGGGCGAATCCTCGACGCGCTCGTCGCACTTGAGACAAACGCCGAGGGTCAGAAGCTGAATGCGGCGAAGCGGCTGCGCCTGGTCATGCTGGCCCGTAGTGGCCAGAGCACCAGAGAGGCGGTGAAGATCTCGCTGGTTCGGGACGACTCGCCGGACAAGGAACGCACGCGGCAGGCACGAGAGCGGCTGCGCGCGCATGTGAACTGGTTCAACCAGCACGCCGATGAGCTGCAGCGGGCCGCGCCTTCCGGGCATCCGCTCGCCCGCGGCATCGTGCTGCATGCCTACGGCCGCATGCAGTTCTCGAGCGGCGACCGCAACGGAGCGATCGAGAGCCTCAGCGAGGCCGTCGATCTCATGCCGACCTACGCCGACGTGCACGTGGACCTCGCGAAGGCGCATCTCGAGCGGAAGGACAAGACCAGCTGGCCTCAGCGTGTCACCACGCTCCTCGATCGGGCGCTCGCATTGGACCCGGCGAATGCGAAAGCGAAGTTCGTCTATGCTCGCTTCTACTTCGCCGAAGAAACTCGTGACTACACGAAGGCCGAACCCTACCTGACCGCCGCGCCGTTCGACCCGGCGTCGCTCTTCATGCTTGCCCAGGTGCTGAACAACCGCGGGAGCTACGCAGAATCGCTGGGTGTGCTCGAGCGTGCAATCGCGTTGCAGGAAAAGGGGCCGCTATTCCGTGTCCGGTTGTACGCGGACTCTCTGCTCGAGCTGGTCAGAATTGCCACCGACACGAACAATGTCACCGACCCGAAGCCGAACCGGCGTGCGATCGAACGGGCACGCCGGGAGCTGTGTGCGTACGACAAGCTCTTCGACGACGACGACCGCAAGACGCGCAACTATCTGCGCGTGGCTGACATCTACTCCGAAACCTGCAGGCTGCTGAACGTCGCTCCGGGGACGTGCTTTCCGCTCCCGCCCGCGCCCGTCGCCGCGCCGGCGCCAGCGGTACCTGCGCCGACGCCTGCACCAGAACCCGCACCGGCTTCCGGCAACGCCGAACCAGCGACCACGTAGATTCGCACGTACAGCGATTCGCTGTTGCCCTGTCTGATGATCCTGCACAATCCTCCAGCGTTTAGCACACCGCCGCAAGCGCAGCTAACGTCGTTTGTTCCGCCTGTCAACCGGAGGGTTGCTGGTTCGAGTCCAGCCCGAGGAGCCAGAGCCAATTCTTTCAATGAGTTGGCGTCGTCGACTGTCCCTACCGAAAATGCCGTCTGCGCCTTGCGAACCATGGGAGCACAATCAAGGTGTCCCTAAAGACACTGGATCCCGATCCCACGGCAGCTTGGACCGTCCAACAGCTGCGAGACGCGTTTCCCTGGGACGAGGCGCCTCGTGACCTCATTCACGACACAAAGTGCCCAGCGTCCGGGATGACGCATAGCGATGCCGAAGGCAGGTTACGTGCCAGCCATTCCATATCAGGCACATACCAGTCCCCGCTGCCTACGACCAGAATTGTCGGGACTATGGCAGCCGAAACGCGAGGGCGAACGTCGCAGCTCAGTAACCCTCGCTGGAGTGAGGTGTTGTACGGACCCGCCGAAAAATGCAGTTTCTCGAAGAGTACCCACTGCTTATCGGTGCCGACAAAGAACTCGGGCCAACGCTCGCGGAAGTGCGCCTTCAGGGCACCGCTGTGACATGTTGTTTCATCATACTGTGGTCCTCCGCGGAGGTCACCGCCGCAGGTATTCAAAAACAAATCGCTCAGCTTGAGGATGACATCTCAAAGCTGACGGCCAAACTGCCATCGGGCTAACGTCGACTGGGATTCGTGTCGCTCACGGTATCGAGGCGAAGGAAACTCCTGATACGTCGCCAAGGGTTGACCGACCCCGGCTCCGTGTCGCGGTGCCTCGGTGTTTCGTCTGGCGAAACGCCTCAGAACATCCCGAGCTGCAGCTTGGCCGCGTCCGACATGCGGTCGCGATCCCACGCCGGATCCCAGACGACTTCGACCACGGCGCTGGCCACGCCGGGCACTGCGGCAACTGCGGCGCGGACCTGCTCGGGCAGGACCTGCGCGGCCGGGCAGGCGGGCGCCGTCAGCGTCATCCGGATGCCCACCGCGCTCGAGGCGTCCACGACGATGTCGTAGATGAGCCCGAGCTCGTAGATGTTGACCGGAATCTCCGGATCGTAGACCGTCGACAGCGCCTTGACGATCTCGGGCGTGAGCGCCGCGGTGCGCTCCGGGTCCCGTACCATCGCGTCAGTCTGGAGCGCGCCCGGCTTCGGCGCGGCCGGCGCCGGCGTCTGCTGAACCACAGACAGCTCTTTCATTCCGTGGACACGACCTCGCCGCTCGCCTCGACGGCGGCACGCAGCGTGTGCCACGCCAGGCTGGCGCACTTGACGCGCACGGGAAACTGGCGAACGCCGGCGAGCACCATCAACTTGCCGAGGTTGTCGACCGGCGCGTCGGAGGGCGCCGTGATCATCTGCTGAAACCGCTCGAAGAGCGCCTGGGCTTCGGCGACGGTCTTCCCCTTGACGCTCTCGGTCATGAGCGACGCCGACGCCTTGGAGATCGCGCACCCCGATCCCTGAAAGGCGACGTCGTTGATGACGCCGTTGTCCACGGTGAGATAGACGGTGATGCGATCGCCGCAGAGCGGGTTGAAGCCCTCGGCCTTCTGTCCGGCCTCGAGCGCCCGGAAGTTCCTCGGCCGCCGATTGTGGTCGAGGATCACCTCCTGGTAGAGATCCTCGAGCTCGGCGCTCACTCGAACACCTCCCGCGCACGCTCGAGCGACGCCGCGAGCGCGTCGATCTCCTCGCGCGTGTTGTAGAAGGCGAGCGAGGCGCGGGCCGTGGCCGGCACGCCGAGCCGCGCCATCAGCGGCTGACAGCAGTGGTGCCCGGCGCGGATCGCGATGCCGTCGCGGTCGAGAATGGTGCCGATGTCGTGCGGGTGGATGTCGCCGAGCACGAGCGACAGCACGGAGGCCTTCTCGCGCGCCGTGCCGGTCAACCGAAGGCCGGGCACGGCGGTGAGCGCCGCGGTGGCGTACGCGCACAGGTCGTGCTCGTATGCGGCGATCCGGTCGAGGCCGATCCCCGTCACGTAGTCGAGCGCCGCCGCGAGGCCGATCACGCCCGCAATGTTCGGCGTGCCCGCCTCGTACTTGTACGGCAGGTCCGCGTACGTCGTCCGCTCCCAGCTGACGCGGCCGATCATCCCGCCGCCCGCCTGATAGACCGGCATCGCCTCGAGCAGCGCCCGCCGCCCGTAGAGAATGCCGACCCCGGTGGGCCCGAACACCTTGTGCCCCGAGAAGACGTAGAAGTCGCAGCCGAGCGCCCGCACGTCGACCGGCATGTGCGCGACCGCCTGCGCGCCGTCCACGAGGACGGTGATGCCGCGGGCCTTCGCGATCCGCACGACGTCGGCCACGGGGTTGATGGTGCCGAGCACGTTCGACACGTGCGCGAGCGCGACGAGCCGGGTGCGGTCCGTCAGCAGCCGCTCGAACTGGTCGAGCCGCAGCTCGCCCGCGTCGGTGATCGGCACGACACGGAGCGTCGCCCCCGTCGCCTCGCACAGAATCTGCCACGGCACGATGTTCGAGTGGTGCTCCATCTCGGTGAGCACGATCTCGTCGCCCGCGCGGACGTTGACGCGGCCCCAGGTCTCGGCGACCAGGTTGATCCCCTCGGTCGTGCCGCGGACGAACACGATCTCCTTCGCATCGGCGGCGTTCAGGAACCGGCGCATGTCCTCGCGCGCCGCGTCGTAGGCGTCGGTGGCGCGTCCGCTCAGCGAGTGGACCCCGCGGTGCACGTTCGCGTTCTCCTCCGCGTAGTAGCGCTGCAGCGCGTCGAGCACCGCGCGCGGCTTCTGCGTCGTCGCGGCGTTGTCGAGGTAGACGAGCGGCTTCCCGTGGACGCGCTGCCGCAGGATCGGGAAGTCCTCCCGGATGGCGGCGACGTCGAGGGTTTTCGGCGCTGAAACGATGGAAGCCATAGACACCCGCCTCCTACGCGGCCGCGTCGAGCGCGCGCGCGAGCTGTCGCGCGACCACGCGCTCGATGCCCTCCCGGACCGGCGCCAGCGGCATGCGCTGCAGCACGTCGCCGAGGAAGGCATGAATGAGCATATGGCGCGCCTCGGCGAGCCCCAGGCCGCGCGACCGCAGGTAGAACACCGCGTCCTCGTCGAGCTGCCCGACGGCGGCGCCGTGCGTGCACTTCACGTCGTTGGCGAAGATCTCGAGCTCGGGCTTCGAGTTGACCTGCGCGTCCTCCGACAGCAGCAGCGCACGATTCGTCTGCTTGGCATCGGTCTTCTGCGCATCGGGCCGGACGATGATCTTGCCGTTGAAGACGCCGCGGGCGCGGTCCGCCAGAATGCCCTTGTAGATCTCGCGGCTGCCGCAGTGGGCCGTCGCGTGATCGATCGTCGTGTGGTTGTCCACGAGCCGCTGCCGGTCGGCCAGATACAGGCCGTTCAGCGCGCACTCGCCCCCCTCGCCCGCGAGCACCGCCACGACGTCGTTGCGGACGAGCGCGCCGCCCGCACTGACCGAATGCGAGGCGCAGTTCGCGCTCCGCGACGCCCGCACGGACATCGTCCCGACGTGATACGCCTCGGAGCTTTCGCGCTGCAGCTTGTAGTGGACGACGACCGCGTTCTGGCCGAGCACGATTTCCGTGACCGGATTGGTGAAATACCGCATGCCGTCGGGCCCGGCGTACGTCTCGACGATCGACGCCTGGCTGTTGTCACCGAGGACGGCCAGGACGCGCGGATGCGACATGAGCAGGGGCGACCCGTGCGCCGCCCCTCCGCCCGTGGACACGAACAGCAGGTGCACCGGGTGCTCGAGCACCGTGTGCGCCGGCACGTGCACGTAGGCGCCGTCGGCAAAGAGCGCCGTGTTCAGCGCCACGAACGGCGCGCGCTCGAAGGCGGCGACGCGCGCCAGGAACGGATCGATCTCCGGCGCGTGTCCGGCGATCGCGGCCGCCAGGCTGCCCGCACGGGCGCCGCCGAGCAGGGCCGCGCGCGTCGAGAGCGACGGCACGTAGTGGCCGTCGACGAAGACCAGCTCCGCCGCGCAGACGCCGTGGAACCGGAACGGGGTGACATCGACGGGACAGACGTCGCCGACGAGCGGCGGAGCCGGCGCAAACGGCTGATCCGCAATAGGCGCCACGCTCGTGAACCGCCACTCCTCGTGCCGCGTGGTCGGAAACCCGAGCTCGAGGAACCGGCTCAACGCCTCGTCGCGGCGCTCGGCCAGCGCCGGCGGCTCGCCTTTCGGCCGGCGCGCGCGCGCCTTCGTGTACTCGGTGCGGTACAGATCGAGATTCATCGCTTGCCGACCGGCTCCTCCAGCCAGCTGTAGCCCTTGTCCTCGAGCTCGAGCGCCAGCTCCTTGCCGCCCGACCGGACGATGCGGCCGTCGGTGAGCACGTGCACCACGTCGGGCACGATGTAGTTCAGCAGCCGCTGGTAGTGCGTCACGACGAGGAACGACCGCTCGGCGCTGCGCATCGCGTTGACGCCGTCGGCGACGATCCGCAGGGCGTCGATGTCGAGGCCGGAGTCGGTCTCATCGAGAATGCCGAGCTTCGGCTCCAGCACCGCCATCTGGAAGATCTCGTTGCGCTTCTTCTCGCCGCCCGAAAAGCCCTCGTTGACGGGGCGGTTGAGGAAGCTCTCGTCCATGTCGAGCTGCTTCATGCGCTCGCGGATGAGCGTCATGAAGTCCATGGCGTCGAGCTCCTCCAGGCCGCGGTGCTTGCGGACGGTGTTGAGCGCCGCCTTGAGGAAATAGGCGTTGTTGACGCCGGGGATCTCGACCGGATACTGGAACGCCATGAAGACGCCGACGCGCGCCCG
Source organism: Acidobacteriota bacterium (assembly GCA_016184455.1). GTDB lineage: Bacteria > Acidobacteriota > Vicinamibacteria > Vicinamibacterales > UBA2999 > MELF01. The sequence continues at coordinate 18,449 of JACPCS010000055.1, read as the reverse complement.
CGTTTCCGGATCCATTCCGAGCAGGTCCTCGCCCTCGAAGAGCACCTCCCCCTCGGTCACCTCGTACTCGGGGTGGCCGGCGAGCACGCGGGCGAGCGTGCTCTTGCCCGAGCCGTTCGGCCCCATGATGGCGTGCACCTCGCCGAACATGATCGACAGATCGATGCCGCGGAGAATGTCCCGGCCCGAGACGCGGGCGTGAAGATTTCGGACTGTGAGCATTAGCCGACGCTTCCTTCCAGACTGACGCTGAGCAGCTTCTGCGCCTCGACGGCGAACTCCATCGGCAGCTGCCGGAACACGTCCTTGCAGAAGCCGCTGACGATCATGTTGACGGCGTCCTCGGTCGACAGCCCGCGCTGGCGGCAGTAGAAGATCTGGTCCTCGCCGATCTTCGACGTCGACGCTTCGTGCTCGACCTTCGCCGTGCTGTTCCTGATCTCCAGGTACGGGAACGTGTGCGCGCCGCACGTGTCGCCGATGAGCAGCGAGTCGCACTGCGAGTAGTTGTGCGCGCCCGCGGCGTTCTTCGCGATCCGCACGAGCCCCCGATACGTGTTCTGGCCGTGGCCGGCCGAGATCCCCTTCGAGACGATCGTGCTCTTGGTGTTCTTCCCGAGGTGGATCATCTTCGTCCCGGTGTCGGCCTGCTGCCAGTTGTTGGTCGTCGCCACCGAGTAGAACTCGCCGATCGAGTGGTCGCCCTTGAGGATGCAGCCCGGATACTTCCACGTGATCGCGGAACCCGTCTCGACCTGCGTCCAGGTGATCTTCGAGCTCACGCCGGCGCACATGCCGCGCTTGGTGACGAAGTTGTAGATGCCGCCCTTCCCGTCCTTGTCGCCCGGATACCAGTTCTGCACGGTCGAGTACTTGATCGTGGCGTTGTCGAGCGCCACGAGCTCGACGACCGCGGCGTGCAGCTGGTTCTCGTCGCGCATGGGGGCGGTGCAGCCTTCCAGGTAGCTGACGTACGACCCCTCCTCCGCGATGATGAGCGTCCGCTCGAACTGCCCGGTTTCCTTCGCGTTGATCCGGAAGTAGGTCGACAGCTCCATCGGACAGCGCACGCCCTTCGGGATGTAGGCGAACGAGCCGTCGCTGAACACCGCCGAGTTCAGCGTCGCGAAGAAGTTGTCGGAGTACGGCACGACGGTGCCGAGGTACCTGCGCACCAGCTCCGGATGGTGCTGCACCGCCTCGGAGAACGAGCAGAAGATGATGCCGAGCGTCGCCAGCTTCTCCTTGAACGTGGTCGCCACCGAGACGCTGTCGAACACCGCGTCCACGGCGACGCCCGAGAGCAGCTTCTGCTCCTCGAGCGGGATGCCGAGCTTCTCGAACGTGCGGCGGATCTCCGGATCGACCTCGTCGAGGCTCTGCAGCGCGGGCTTCTTCTTCGGCGCCGCGTAGTAGATGATGTTCTGGTAGTCGATGGGGCCGTACTTGATGTTGCCCCAGGTCGGCTCCGTCATCGTCAGCCACGTGTGGTACGCGTGCAGCCGCCACTCGAGCAGCCACGCGGGCTCCTGCTTCTTCGCCGAGATCATCCGGATGATGTCCTCGCTCAGCCCGCGAGGGATCACCTCCTGCTCGATGTCGGTGTAGAAGCCGTGCTTGTACTCGCGGCTCGCCAGTTGTTCGATCGTCTCGGTGGATGTACTCATGTTTCCGCTCTGGTCCGGCTGAAGCCGGACGCTCCGTACGATCTATGCGCTGAACGACACGCCGCACCCGCAGGTGCTCGTCGCGTTCGGGTTGTTCAGCAGAAATCCCTTGCTCAGCAGGCTCGTGTCGTAGTCGAGGACCGTGCCGTCGAGGAGCCGCAGGCTCCTCGGATCCACGTAGACCTTCGCGCCGTCCGGCGACTCGAACACCGCGTCGTTCGGCCTCGGCGCCGCTTCCCACGCAAACGTGTACTCGTAGCCCGAGCAGCCGCCGGCCTTGATCCCGACGCGCAGTCCGGTCTCCCCCTGCTGCCGCTTCGCCAGCATCTTGCGAATCTGCTGTGCGGCGTTCTCGGTGATCTCGATCATCGCGCCGCGCCCCTCCACACCATCGGCATCGCGCCTTCGCCCGGCACCATCTCGGCGAGCGTCATCGTCTGCAGCACCGAGAGGATGCGTTCCGTGACCCGCACGAGCGGATCCCGCACGGTGCACGTGCCGAACTGCTCGCACTGCTCCTCGTCACGGCCGCACGCGGTAATCGCCAGCGGGCCGTCGATCGCCTGGACGATCTCCGCCAGCGAGATCGCCGAGGCCGGGCGGGTCAGGTGATAGCCGCCGTGCGCCCCCTTCTGCGCCGCGACGTAGCCCAGACGGGCGAGCTGCTGAAGCACCTTCGCCAGCAGCTCGACCGGGATGTCGTAGCGCTCCGCGATCGCGCGTGCGCTGGCGACACCCGCCGGCGCTTCCGCCGCCAGATACCGCAGCGCCAGGAGGCCGTAATCCGTCTTTTTCGAGAGCCTTAGCATGGCGGCGTCTCAACTCCGACCTGATTAGTCCTATATTACCGGATCCACCCGGATTGCGCCACGGGCGCGCAACTTGCAGTTTGGCCGGCAAGAATCGATGCCGTCGCCAAAACGAGAGCAAGACTCAATCGATGTGCTGGAGCGGGTCGTGAAAGGGGTGCACGTGGAAGGTCGAGGGCGCCGGAACGGCCGGGTCGTCGCGCGCCCGCTCGACAGAATCAACGACGCGCCGCCGCATCCCGCAAAACGCTCACGCCGACCGCGCAAACGAAGCCACGGGCAGTAGCTTCGAACCGTTCAGTCGCGCAGCACCTCGTCCAGGGCACGCCGCGCCGCAAAGTAGCCGCACATTCCGTGGACGCCGACCCCCGGCGGCGTCGCCGCCGAGCAGATATACAACCCTCGCACGGGCGTGCCATAGGTCCGCCACGTCGGACGTGTGAACAGCTGGCGAAGATCGACTGCCCCGGCCGCGATGTCGCCACCCACGTAGTTGGCGTTGTACCGCTCGAGGTCAGCCGGACCCATCACCGATCGCTCGAGGACGTGCTCCCGGAACCCCGGCGCGAAGCGCTCGATCTGCTGCTCGATCCGCGGCAGCATGTCGAGCTCGGACCCGCGTGGCACATGGCAATAGGTCCAGACGACGTGCCGGCCCGCTGGGGCGCGCGACGTGTCAAAGAGCGTCGGCTGGGCGAGGAGGACGAACGGACGCTCCGCATGCCGGCCGCTCCAGGCGTCGCGCTCGGAGGCGGCGATCTCGGCCAGCGTGCCGCCGAGGTGCACGGTGGCCGACTGCGCACACGCCGGGTTCCGCCAGGGGATCGGGGCGGCGAGCGCCCAGTCGACCTTGAATACGCCCATGCCGTAGCGGTAGCGCTCGAGCGCGCAACGGAACCGCGGCGGGAACCGATGACCTGCGATCCGCAGCAGCGGCGCCGGGGACAGATCGCACAGCACAGCCTTTGCTGCCGGTAACTCGTCGATGGAGGAAACGGGCGTGCCGGTGACGATCTCGCCGCCAAGCGAACGCAGGTGCGCGGCGAGCGCGTTCGCGAGCGACTGCGCCCCACCGCGCGGGATCGGCCAGCCGGCGACGTGCGCCATGAGGGTCAGCGCCAGTCCGATGCCCGACGTCGGCCGCATGTCGAGCGGCAGCATGCCGTGCGCGCAAATCCCGCCAAACAGCGCACGCGCCGGCTCCCCGCGGAACACGCGCCGGGCCAGCCGTTCGGCCGGCTGCAGCGCCGAGAGGCCGAACCGCGCGAGCGCAAGCGGATGCCGCGGCCAGCGCAGCGGCCCGAGCACGGCGTGCTCGATCCGCGGCCAGTCATCCATCAGCGGCGCGAACAGCCGGCGGTACGCGGCGCCGTCGGTCCCCAGGGCATCTGCCGTGCGATCGACAGAACGATAGACGCACGCGACATCTCCGTCGCCAAAGGGGTGCGCAACCATCGCCGGCGACTCGATCCATTCGAGACCGTGCTGGGCGAGCGGCAGCGAGCGGAAGAACGGGGACGCAACCGCGAAAGGATGCACGGCTGAGCAGACGTCGTGAAGAAAGCCGGGGAGTGTGAGCTCAGCGGATCGGCACCCGCCGCCGACCTGCGGTGCCGCCTCGAAGACGACCACCCGGCGGCCGGTCTGGGCGATGGCGATGGCGGCGGCGAGCCCGTTGGGGCCGGCGCCGACGACCACCGCGTCCACGTTACGCATGGGACGAGGGCAGGCTGGCAGTTTACCTGATTGGCTCGCGCGGGAAGACGAGTGCCTAGGCACTCCAGGCACGATCGTCAGCGCGCCGGGTGTGTCCCGGCTCCGACACCTTCTCGACCACGTCGGCGACGTGGCGGCACGCGATGTCGCGATCGGTGATCACACCGACCAGATTGCGGCTCTCGCTGTCGCCGACGACCGGCACGATGCCGACGTCGTAGTCGCGCATGATCCGCGCGGCACGGCTGATCGGCTCTTCCGGCGTGACGACCTCAGGGTCAGGCGTCATGATGTCCCGTACCTTCATCGTCCTGGTCCTCCATGGCTGAGTTCTTCGGTGCTTCGGTGCCTGGTGCTCGGGTTCTGCGAACCAGAACCTGAGCACCTGTGCACCCAAGAACCTGAGAACCGGTCTAGCTGCGAATCCGGCGCAGTCCGAGCGCGCCGCCAAGCGCCAGCGCGCCGAGCAGCCCGTACAGGGCCAGCGGGCTCGCGGTCGACGGCAGCGCTTCTGTACCCGTCGTGCCGACGCCCTGCTCGCTGGCCGGCAGCTGGTCCGCCGGCTGCGGCTCGCCGCGCGCGAGCTGGCTCTCGGGCGCCATGAAGGCCGACGACGCCGCGGCCATCTTGTTCCCGTTCGGCAGCGTGAACGATTCGGCGTTGGCGAGCGTCGGGTTGTTCTTCGCACGCCACGCCTGGATCGTGACCGGATCGCCCGGCTTCAGCGAGGTCCGCGTCCACCCTTCCTTCGTGAGCGCGGCGGTGCTCCCCATCTCCACTTTCCAGTTCACGACGTTCCCCTCGGGATCCTTGACGTCGACAGACGCATACACGTGCGGATTCTGCCAGTCGATGCGCGTGAGCGTGCCGTTCAAGGTCACGGTCTGCGACCGATCGAACTCGTCGGAAAACGGATGGTGCGCCAAGGCGGACGGCGCCGCCAGCCACACGAGCGCGAGTACAACGAACGCTTTCAGATGAGCCATCGCACATCTCCTCCGTTCTGAGGAGATGCAACGTGGCCGCCGAGAGGCCGCTCAGCTCGGGACGAGCGGACGTCTCGTCAGCCGCGCGAGGAGCATCAGTCCGATTGCGGTCACCACCAGCGCGCGAATTCGCCGCAGCAGCGCGACCGCGAAGCCGGCCGCGGCGGGAAGCGCCAGCACGTCGAAGATCAGCGCGTAGGTCCCTTCCGCCACGCCCATCTGCTGGGGCACGAACATGAACACGATGCCGATCGTCTTGGCCGACGCCTCGATCAGAATCGGCGAGAGCGGCGTGGCCCCAACGTCGAGCGCACGGAGCAGAACGAACAGTTCCATCACGAGCGGGACCTGAGCGGCTACCTCGATGAGCAACACGCGACCGAGCAGTGCCGGGCGATCGCGGAGGACGGCCAGCAGCAGGTCCTCCGTTCGGTTGACCCACGCCATGTCGGGCCGCAGACGGCCGCGCAGCACGCCGAGACGGCTCAGCCCGCCGACGATCGTCCCGATCAGATACAAGCGGCGCGCGACGGCCACCGCGGCCGCCGCGAGGAACGCGGCGAACAGCGCGGCCACGACGATCGACGCGCCCGCGAGCGACGGCGGCGGGTTGTACGCTCGAACGATGTAGAGAAGGCCGCCGATCGAGAGCGCTGCCGTGACGAACGCGCTGATCAGGTATTCGGTCACCGTGGCCGCGAGCCCCTCCTGCAGCGTCAGGCCGCGGCGCGTGAGCATCCACGCACGGGCAGGCTCGGCCAGGACCGGACCGCTGAAGGTGAGCGACTGGATCGCCTCGCCGGACAGGCGAACCGCCAGGGCGTCGCCATAGCCGAGCAGGCCCTGGCGCGGCACGCAGGCCTGCAGCGCGAGCGCGCGGACGACGTGATGCAGCGTGTACAGCCCGACGGCCGGCACAAAAGCCCAGCCGACGCGGCCGACGAGCGCGAAAATGTCCGCCGGTCCGAGCCGCCACAGCAGAACGCCGAGCAGCGCGGCGCCGGCCAGCAGCAGGACGGTTCGCAGCATCAGGTGCTCATCGTACTGGCTGGCACCGAGGTTGCCATACTGGTTTCTGGCAACTGACAACTACAATGTCCGTCATCGCTGCAGAATCCGTGGCCATCCCGATCGGAGGCGGCCGGCAGATCGAGGCCGACCTGGAGGTGCCCGACACAGCATCGGGACTGGTGGTGTTCGCCCACGGCAGCGGCAGCAGCCGGTTCAGCTCCCGCAACCGGGCCGTCGCTCGGTCACTGCAGCAACGCGGGCTCGGGACGCTCCTCCTCGATCTGCTGACGCGCGAAGAGGAGTCGGTCGACGAGTACACGCGGGAGTACCGCTTCGACATCGACCGGCTCGCCATGCGCGTGGTGATGGCCACTGACTGGCTTCAGCAGCGCAGCAATCTGCAGAAGCTGCCGATCGGCTACTTCGGGGCGAGTACGGGCGCGGCGGCGGCGCTCATGGCGGCCGCCGAGCGGCCCTCGCTCGTGCGGGCCGTCGTATCGCGCGGCGGCCGCCCCGACCTGGCGGGCGCGGCGCTCCCGCGCGTGACCGTCCCGACGCTGCTCATCGTCGGCGAGCGCGACGAGCCGGTCATCGAGCTGAACGAGGAGGCGAAGCGGCAGATGCGGAGCGCCCGGGTGGAGCTGACGATCGTCCCCCGTGCGACGCACCTGTTCGAAGAGCCCGGCACGCTCGACGAGGTGCAGCGGCTCGCGGGCGACTGGTTCGAGCGGCACCTCTGACTTGCGCCGACCTTTCGCTGCCACACTTCATGGTCTCTTCATGGTTTCTGTCGTAAGGTGTGACAGCCATGCGGAACACCATGACCGGCCTTCTGCTGGCCGGCGCGACGGGCGTCGCGGTGCTCTACTTCTCCGCTGACGCCGGAAGCCAGGAGATCGCGGGGGCGCTGCCGCGAGCGGTCCGCACGCCAGCCGACAATCCGACAACCCCGCCAAAGGTGGCGCTCGGCCGGCTGCTCTTCTGGGATCCGGTGCTCTCGGGGCCGCGCGACGTCGCGTGCGCGACGTGCCATCACCCGCAGTTCGGCTATGCGGAGAACCGCGACCTCTCGATTGGCGTGACGGGCCTGGGGCTCGGTCACCGGCGCCGCTTTGCCGGAAACGGCTCGATTCCGCTCGTCAAGCGGAACAGTCAGACCATCCTGAACGTCGCCTTCAACGGGAGCGATCCGGCCGGCGAATATGACCCGGCGGCGGCGCCCATGTTCTGGGACACCCGCGCGCGCGGGCTCGAGGCCCAGTCGCTCGAGCCGCTGAAGGCCTTCGAAGAGATGCGCGGCCAGACCTACGCCGAGGAGAAGGCCGTGGACATGGTCGTGGCGCGGCTCGACGCGATTGCCGAGTACCGCCGGCTCTTCAGCGCGGCGTTCGGCGGCGAGCGGGCGGTCACCGCGGTCAATCTCGCACGGGCGCTCGCGGCGTTCCAGCGGACGCTCACCGCCGCGAATGCGCCGTTCGATCGTTACATGCGGGGCGACGGCGATGCGATGTCGCCCTCTGAGCTCCGTGGCATGCGGCGGTTCGAGCGCATCGGCTGCATCAGGTGCCACAACGGCCCGATGTTCTCCGACTACAAGCTCCACGTGCTCGGTGTTCCCGACAACCGCGCGCTGCCCGCCTCCGACGCCGGTGCGGGCGATCGAGGCACCGGCGAGCGATATGCGTTTCGCACCGCGTCGCTCCGCAACCTCGCGTTCACGGCGCCGTACATGCACAGCGGGATCTTCCAGACGCTCCAGGAGGTCCTCGAGTTCTATGACGACGTCGACTCGCGGCGCGGGAACGATCGCAACCCCAACGTGAGCCGCGACGAGCTCGATCCGCTGCTCCGGCAGCTCCGCGGCGTCGACGAAGACGACGAGGATCTGATCGCCTTTCTCGAGGAGGCGCTCAGCGATCCCGGCTTCGACCGCACGGTGCCGCCTCGCGTACCGAGCGGCCTGCCAGTGGGCGGCCGAATTCAGTAGTTCCGCACGAGTCAGCCGCGGCGGTCGGCGAACACCTCGGTGCGCGCGGCGCTCGTGATGGCCGCGACGGCCGCGTGCGTGAGCCGCCGCTCCACCGAGATCGCGTAATAGCGCTCGCGCACCGCGCCCGTGCGGCCGACCGCCACGACGCGGTGGCTGCGGAGCACCTCGCGCTCGATCGCGGTCGGTGCCGCAAACAGCGCCCGGCTCCCCTCCCCGAACGTCATCAGCAGCGCCGGATCCTCGAACTCGCCCGCCACGCGCGGATGGACGCCCTCGTCCTCGAACCACTGCTCGAGGGCTCGGCGAACCGACGTGTTGCTCGTCGGCAGCAGTATCGGCGCGCCATCGAGCGACCGGGGAAAGCGCGGCCGCAGCCGCCGCGCGAGCGCGGGGCCCGCGAAGAAGGTCGTCCCCGATTCGCCGAGCAGGTGGTTGAACACCTTCACCCGCACGCGCGGCGCCGCCGGCGTGTCGCTGATCACCACATCGAGCGAATGCGTCGCCAGCTGCGCCAGGAGCTGCTCCGGGTCTCCTTCGCTGCAGGTGATCTGCACCGCGGCCGCGCCTTCGATCGCCGGCCGCAGCAGCCGGTAGACGACGAGCTTCGGCACCGCGTTGGCGACGCCGACGGCGAGCCGGAGCGCACCGCCCGTCGGCCGCCCCTTCAGCGTCTCGAGCATCTCGTTGGCCGTGGTGAAGATCTCGGTCGCGTAGCGCTCGACGACGCGGCCGACCTCGGTGAGCACGATCGTCCGGCCCTGCCGCTGGAAGAGCCGCTCACCGAGCGACGCCTCGAGCGCCTTGATCTGCGCACTGACCGCCGGCTGCGACAGCCGGAGCTTCTCGGCCGCCCGGGAGATCCCGCCTTCGCGGGCGACCGTCCAGAAATAGAGCAGGTGGTGGTAGTTGAGTGCAAACATAAAGAAAACCTAACGGTGAGCTTACAACTATCTAATTGTTCTTGGTGCGTCGCGGCCGCTATGGTCTGGGTGTGGCCGATCACATCTGGCACACGCGGTCGGTCGAGCAGACATGCGGTGCGCTCGGCACCGGCCCGCACGGGTTGACGGCTGAGGAGGCCGGCCGGCGTCTGCTCGCCCATGGCCCGAACGAGCTGCAGGCCGCCACGCGCGAGTCGCCGTGGCGCATCTTCCTCGCGCAGTTCGAGAACGTCCTCATCCTGATCCTGCTCGGCGGCACGTTCGTCTCCGGCTTTCTCGGCCATACGCTCGAAGCGATCGTCATCACCATCATCGTGCTGTTCGCGGTCCTCCTCGGCTTCATCCAGGAGCATCGCGCGGGTCGCGCGCTCGAGGCGCTGAAGCGCATGGCCGCCCCGGTCGCCCACGTGATACGCGATGGGGAGGAGCTGGTGGCGCCGGCGCGCGAGCTGGTGCCCGGCGATCTCGTCGTGCTGCGCGCCGGCGACCGCGTCCCGGCGGACGCGCGCGTGGTCCACGCGGTGAATCTGGCGATCGACGAGGCGGCGCTCACAGGCGAGTCGGCCGCGGTGGAGAAGACGACGGCGCCGCTCAACGACGAGCAGCTCGCCGTAGGAGACCGGGTGAACCTCACCTACGCCGGTACGATGGTCGTGCACGGCCGCGGACAGGCGGTCGTGGTGGCGACCGGGATGGCCACCGAATTCGGCCGCATTGCGCAGATGGTCGAAACGGTCGAGGTCAGCCGTACGCCGCTCCAGGAGAACCTCGATCGGCTCGGCGCGACGCTCGGCAAAGCGGCGCTCGTCGTGGTGGCGCTCGTCGTCGCCATCGGTCTCGGGCGCGGGCTGCCGGTCGTCGAGATGTTCCTGTTCGGCATCGCGCTGGCGGTCGCCGTCGTGCCGGAGGCGCTGCCGGCGGTCGTCACGATTTCGCTCGCGATCGGCGTGCGCCGCATGGTGAGGCGCCACGCGCTCGTCCGGCGGCTGCCGATCGTCGAGACGCTCGGCAGCACGTCTGTGATCTGCTCCGACAAGACCGGAACGCTCACGCGCAACGAGATGACCGTCCGGCAGGTGTTCGCCGGCGGCCGCCTGTTCGAGCTGACCGGCGTCGGCTACGAGCCGGCGGGGCAGATCCTCCGCGACGGGCGCGCGTCCGAGCCGCCGGACGACGTGCGTGCGCTCCTGGCTGCCGCGGCGCTCGCATCCGACGCGCGGCTCGTCGTTCGCGACGGCCGCTGGCAGGTGGAAGGCGACCCGACGGAAGGGGCGCTCGTCGTCGCCGCACGCAAGGCGGGGCTCCACCCTGAAGCGCTCGACGAACAGGAGCCGCGTACGGCGGAAATCCCGTTCACCTCAGAGCGGCGGCGGATGACGACGCTGCACAGGAGATCGACCGGTGTCGTCGCCGCCTACTCGAAAGGGGCGGCCGACGAGCTGCTCCCCTCGTGCACGCGGCTGCGGCGCGCCGGAGGCGACTCGCCGATCGCCGACGGGGACCGCGACGCGATCCGCGCAGTCGAACAGCAGATGGCGGAGGACGGTCTGCGTGTGCTCGCCGTGGCGCGGAAGGACGGCGCCACGCTGGAGGACGCCGAACGCGACATGACGCTCCTCGGCCTGGTCGCCATGATGGACCCGCCGCGCCCGGAGGCGAAGGCGGCGGTCGAGACGTGCGAGGGCGCGGGCATCCGTCCCGTCATGATCACGGGGGATCATCCGCTCACGGCGCGAACGGTTGCGCGGGAGCTCGGGCTGGTCGACAGCCACCGGGTGGTCACAGGCCGCGATCTCGACGCGATGACCGACGCCGAGCTCGCGCGCAACGTCGCCGGTATCGGCGTCTATGCCCGCGTGTCGCCCGCGCACAAGCTGCGGGTCGTCGATGCCTGGCAGGGCCGGGGCGAGGTGGTGGCGATGACGGGCGACGGTGTCAACGACGCGCCCGCGCTCAAGAAGGCCGACGTCGGGATTGCGATGGGGATCGCCGGCACCGACGTGAGCAAGGAAGCGGCCGGCATGACGCTGCTCGACGACAACTTCGCGACCATCGTCGCCGCCGTCGAGGAAGGGCGCATCGTCTTCGGGAACATCAAGAAGTATTTGATGTACCTGCTGTCGTGCAACGTCGGGGAGATCGTGCTGCTGGCGGGTGCGGTGATTGCGGGCCTGCCGTTGCCGCTCACCGCCGTGCAGATTCTCTACGTGAACCTCGCGACCGACGGGCTGCCCGCGCTGGCGCTCGCAGTCGACCCGCCGGAACGCGACCTGATGCGGCGCAAGCCGCGCGACCCGCGCGTGGGCGTGTTTACGAGGCCGGTGGTCGCGATCCTGCTCGTCGCCGGGCTCTGGTCGGCGCTCGTGAACATGTCGCTCTTCACGTGGCTGGTCCAGACAGGGCGGCCGATCGCCGAAGTGATGGCGATCACGTTCGTGACGCTCGTGCTCATCCAGTTCTTCAACGCCTACAACTGCCGCTCCGACCGGCTGCCGGTCGTCTCGCGTCCGCTGGCGAACCGGTGGCTGAACACCGCGATCGGGTGGGAGCTGCTGCTGCTCGCGGTCATCGTGTACACGCCGCTCTTCCAGCGCGCCTTCGGCACCTTCCCGCTCACCGCGGCGGACTGGCTGCTCAGCGCGGCGCTCGCGTTCACGATCGTGCCGGTCGTCGAAGGGGTGAAATGGATGGCGCGGCGGGGGTGGTTCGGGGAGTTGGTCTGAACCGAGTCGGTGCGCACCGCGACAGCGGGCTCACCGCGACGCGGTGTCGTCGGGATCGGAATCGGGCAGCGACGGGTCTCCCAGCGAGGCGCGGGCAGGCTCGCTCGCGCCGCGGGCGAGGACGGCGCGGTCGAAGAGACGCTGGATATCGGCGCTCGTCCGGAACTCGGCGAGAATCGCTCCGCGCCGGCTCAGATAGGCTTCCTCGCTCGCATAGGCCAGCACCGTGGCCATGATGCGACCCTCTTCGCTGTTCGTCTCGCGGAAGCGGCTCTCGAATCTCCGCAGCACCGGCTCGAAGGCGCGGTCCTCCCAGCGATCGGTCTCAGAATCGAGCCGCAGGAACTCATGAAGGACGCGCGTGAACGCCGGGTTCGGCGGACGATGCCAGAAGGAGACGTCTCGGCCGAACTGCTCGACGTACATCGGCAGATACAGCGTGGCCGCCGCCGGCACGCGCGTGCGGAGCGCCGGGTTGTAGCGCTTGACCTCGTCGGCTGAGAGCTTCGTGCGCTGGGTGATCTCGGAGAGCCTGATCGCCCGCGGCGTCCGCATCGCGTAGATCGTGGCCTGCGGGGTCGATTCCGTGAGCGCCTCGACCGTGGCCGTATTCGCGAACACCATCTCCGAGTAGTAGTACGACCGCGGTCCGTAGGTACGATAGAGCTCGCGATACCCGTAGAGCGAGATCTGGCGCAGGTCGCGCGCCAGCTGCGACCCGAGGAAGTAGCGCTCGCGCACGTCCTCGCCGCCGAGGCGCTCGCCGTTGATGAGCGTGCGGCCGATATTGGTGCCGCCGCTGTGATGCTCGGAAAGCGCCGGGATGAACGAGCCGTACTTCGTGGCCAGAATCGTGAGATACGCCGCGCAGTACGCCGCCTGCGTCGTCTGGTTGTAGGCCTCGAGCACGTCGGGCGTGAGCCGATCGAGGCGGCGCCAGTTGCCGAGCAGCCACTGGCAGAAGCCGACGGCGCGCGCCGAGGATCGCCGAGTCGGATTCAGGCCCGATTCGACGATCGCCTGCGCGAGCCCGACCTCGGCCGGTACGCCAAATCGCTCGTAGATGGCGCCCCACTCCTGCAGAAAGCGTCCGTAGCGGCGCGCGTTGGGCAGCACGAACAGGCCGCGCGTCGGATTGTGGACCACCGGCCCGGCCACCCTTTCGAGCAGCTCGGCGACCAGGTCGCGCCGATCGTCGAGACGCCGGGGCAGCCGGCGTCCCGCCATGACCTTCGCCAGTGTGGGATCCGCCCACTCGGCGTCGCGCGTCCAGTCGCCCTTCGTGGGAAACACGGCCAGGAGGCGGCCGTCGAGCGCGCTGCCAAACGCAATGTGGCCATCGGGGATGGTGAAGATGTGCCGCCAGAAGGTGGAGCCCGGGCGCGAGCCCGCGAGCGCCACCATGTCATCGTCGCGGCGCGCCCGCACGTGCGCGGACGCGAGCTCGGCCGCAATGAGGTCGTCGGCGCCGCCCGTCGACTGCGCCCGCACGGGGGCCGTTGCCGGACTGCCGGGAAGGGCGAGAAGCGCCGCCAGCGTGAGTGTGAGGAAACCCGCGGTCCGCATCATGGCGCGACAACTATGATATCGGCAACTCCACGCGGGGTCCCCAGCGCGGGGGCCCCACCGCGCATGCCTGCGCGGTGGGGTGGCGTCGCGCGGACTTGGCGCACGAGGGTGCCTTCAGGGTGCCTTACCGCCTGAACCCGCCGGTGTACACCTTCAATTCATTCTTGAGCCGGCGCTGGCTGTCCTGCACCCCTTCCCAGCACGCGCTCTCGAGCAGCTGAAACCCGGGTTCCGTGTTGCGCCGCCACCCGAACGCCATCGTCCATGGCCGCGCGAAGACGGTCGGATCGGTGATCGTCACCTGGTAGTGAATCACGTCCGAGTGGAACATCGTCCAGCGCTCGACGAGATGAGCCGACTCACTGAACGTGTTGCCCACATGGTCGAGCCAGACGCGGTCCTTCACATTGGTGACATCGACGACCAGGGTGTTCCCTTCCCAGCGCGCGCGGGAGTCGCCCATGAAGAGGTGGATGTTCGACCCGACGTGCGGCCGGGGCGTGGTCGGAATGACACGGGAGGTGCGGAGCTGCTCGGTCATGAAGAACACGTAGCCGGGCGTCTGGACGATCTGCAGGGCGCCGGCGCTGTACGCCTGCCGAGGCGGCGTATCGGCGATGCACTGCTGAACAGGATTCCAGTACGTCGCCCAGTGGGTGTCGACGCGTGCCTTGGCCCACGGCTGGTACGGGATCCGGCCGTCGGGCGGGTCCACGATCAGGCTCTTGCCGCCCGATCCGTCATGACCCTCGGGATGCTCTTCGACGTTTTCGGCGTTGCGCGCGCCGATGCGGAACCAGTAGCCCTGGAAGTTCGGCACACCGTCGGGCGTGGGCGGCGGGGTGAACGTCTTCGCTTTCTCGAGCCCGCAGCGGTGCAGCACGGCCGGCTCCTCCGAGCAGCCGCCCGATTCACCGTACGGCCGCATCGGAGTCGGGCCCGATCCTGGCGGCGGCGTCGCGTAGTAGGGACGCTGGCCGAAGGTGGGCGCCTCGAGCGCCAACACGGTGAGCGTCACGGTCATCAGCGGCAGGACCCGCCGGAACGCGTGAAGACTCATGGCGCGAAGCCCCCGCGGTACACCCGCAACTGATGCCCGAGCAGCTGGAGCCACGTCTGAATGCCCTCCCAGCACCCGGTCTCCATCAACTGAAAGTCAGGCGTCGCGTTGCGCCGCCACCCGAACGCCATCGTCCAGGGCCGGGTAAAGACCGTGGGATCGGTGATCGTCACCTCGTAATGAATCGCGTTCTCGTGGAACATCGTCCAGCGTTCGACGAGGTGCGCCGACTCGCTGAAGGTGTTGCCGACGTGATCGAGCCACACGCGGTCTTTCAGATTCGTGACGTCGACCACGAGCGTGTTGCCCTCCCAACGCCCGCGCGAGTCGCCCATGTGGAGGCGGATGTTGCGTCCGACGTGGGGCCGCGAGCCGGCCGGGATCACACGGTAGGTGCCGTACTGCTCCCCGATGATGACGACACGGTCGGCGGTCTGCACGACCTGGAAGGTGCCGGCCGTGTACGCCTGCCGCGGCGGGGTGTCGGGCATGCACTGCTGCCCCGGATTCCAGTACGTGGCCCAGTGGGTCTCCACCTTCGCCCTGGCCCACGGCTGGTACGGAATCCTGCCGTCCGGCGGGTCGATGATCAGACTCCTGCCACCGGGGCCGTCGAACCCTTCGGGGTGCTCTTCGATATTGTCGGCGTCGCGCGCGCCGATGCGCACCCAGTAGCCCTGCAAGTCCGGCGCGCCGTCCGGCGTCCGCGGCGGCGTGAACGTCTTCGCCTTCTCCAGCGCGCAGCGGTGCAGGACCGCCGGCTCTTCCGAGCAGCCGCCCGACTCGCCGTACGGCTGCATCGGCGTCGGGCCGGAGCCCGGCGGCGGTGTCGCATAGTACGGGCGCTGGCCGAAGGCGGGCGTCTCGAGCCCGATCACCAGCAGCAGCGCCACGAACGGCAGCGGCAGTACCAGCCAGCGCGCCACCTGATGCGTCACGATCACGCCTCCCTCCGCGTGTGCTGATTCTACGCCGATTCATCACATGAGAGGACCGATGAGACCCACACGCGCTTTCGGGTTCGTCCTCCTGGCCCTGCTGCTGGTGCATCCAGCGGCCTTCGCCCAGCTGACGACCGGCACGATCAGCGGGTTCGACCGCGCCAATTTCGGCACGCCCGACATGGTCGCCTTCATCGACGGGCAGCCGAACCCGAACGCGGGCCGCATCACGCGCACGCGCACGCCGGCGCGGCAGATGCAGATCGGGCTGCGCTGGATGTTCTGATCAGCGCTGCTCGCCGATCGCGTAGTGCTTCGCCCACGGGCGCGGATCCGTGGGATCCCAGTACAGCGGGTCGCCGGGCAGCCGCTCGTTGATGCGGCCGTCCGGACCCGCGAACACCTTCGGCGAGGGTCCGTTCGTGTCCGAGCAGGTGCTGTAGACCATCCGGTCGAGCACCTTCTCACGCGTGAACCGCAGCTTCGCGTGGAGCGGATACAGGAAGGCGACGGGATCGTACAGCGTGAGCTCGCCGACGATCTCGCCGCCCACGCGCTCGTAGCGCTCCACCGCCGTCAGCTGATCGCTCCACTCGAAGAGTGAGTGCGTCGCGTTCCACTGGCGGATCTGGTTGGTGTGGATGACGAGCGCGTGGCCGTCCCAGAACCCGATCGACTCGCCCATCCACTGCGCAAACTGCTCGCGCTCCGGCCGGTGGCCCCGGCCGTCGGTATCGATCCACCGCACCTGCGTCGCGACGAGTTGGTCCGTGATCATCAGTACCTGGCGCGGCCGGATGACGAACTGCTGCGGGCCGCGCGAGATGGCGCGGATGAACCCGTCCGGCAGGCAGAACGCCGCGGCCCACCAGTGCCGCCCCTCCGCCTCCGCCTTCACCTGCTGCACGTAGTACTCGCGGTACGGCGGCGTGAGCGCGGCCGCCACGGTGCTCGCCTGGATGTCGTTGCTGTCGAGCCACGTGCGGCCGGCGTTCCAGATGCCGTCCCAGTCGGGCAGCGTCGCGAAGGTGTGCTTCGTTCCGCCGTTCGCCTTTTTCAGCCACGCCTGGTAGTGCTCCGATGACGTCTTGAACGGATACGGGCTGCGGATGTCGTACGTGTCGGCGCCGGACCCTTTCTGCCCGAAGCGGTTCTCGACCTGCATGTCGGTCAGCTCGCGCGCCGTGTTGAAGAGGTAATACGCCGGATCGGTCCAGCGGTCGCGGTCCTGGCGGTAATCCTTCGTGGTGAAGATCGTCGTCTGCGCGGCCAGCGGCGCCGCGGACGCGATGACGATGAGAAGCGAGCCGGCGGCACGTCGGATCATGGACACCTCGTGTGCGCGCGCATTATATGATCGCGCCGAACCGAGTCGGAGTAGGGATGACCATCGCTGACCACCCCCTCCAGCGCGGCCAAACTCGATGAGGCGCGTCTTGTCGGGATGCAGCGCCAGCCCGAACCGCGCGAAGCGGTCGCGCAGTTCGACAAGGAAGCGTTCGGCTTCCGCGCGATGCTCGAATCCCACGGCGACCACATCGCCGCGCGCCGAACACGCGCTCTTTGAGCCCGCCGCCGAAGAAGCGCTCTTCCAAGCGACCTCCGGTCTGCCGCGCAAAATCAATCTCTTCGCGCATCACACCTTGATCGCTGCGGCGCTTGCGCGGGCCAAGCTCGCAACGGCTGACCATGTCCAAGCGGCCTTACCGGAAGTAGCCTGACCCACGCCGTCTCGTTGCACCACGTCGAAGGGGCTGACCATCGTCAGCCCGTTCGTGCCGGACCTCACGCGCGACCGCGTCGGCGCCAGCCGACCGGCGCGCCGCTCCTCTCGATGCCCGACCGCAGCTGACGAGCCAATCTGAGAATCAGGCTGATTGGCTTATCGGAATCGCGTGAATAACCCTCGGCGGATTAGCGTGAGAACCAACAACTCGCCTCATACGCCGTTTCCGTGACGAAGATCGGTTGGGAATGAGATTGTGGCGCCGCGTGAAGCTGCACCTCGATCTGCGCGAACGCGTTCTTGTACCGATTGCGATACGTCACGCGTGCTGATCCGTACCGGGAGCCGGGGGGACGCTCACGCATCCCCCTGCCCTCACCGCACTCTCTCCAAGTATTTCAGGAACTCGCTGTCGGTGCCGAGGATGAACATCGTCTCGGCGTCCATCACCTTCTCGTAGCTCTCGAGCGACCGGGTGAACGCGTAAAAGTCCGCGTCGCGGCCGTAGGCACCCGAGCTCTCGCTCCCGTTCACCCTGGATGCGTGCGGCCTCTCCCTCGCCTTCCGAGCGAAACAGCGCGGCAATCCGCCGGCGCTCGGCAATCATCCGCGCGAAGACGTCTTGCTGGACCTCGTCCACATAGATGATGCGTTTGATGCGCAGGTCGAGGAGCTCGATCCCCAGGTCGGCCGTGCGGGTGGACGCCCGCGCGAGGATCTCGCCCGAGATCTGTTCGCGTCCCTTCTCGATGACGTTGAAGATCGCCTCTTCCTCCTCCCCCTCCACCAGTACGTCGTCGGCCTCGCGGTTGGTGCTGCGCACCAGCTCGATGAGATCGTAGCGCGCCACGGCATTTCTCATCTCGCCGTCCAGGATGTCGTCGAGCCTCGACTGCGCCCCGCGCTCGTCGCGCAGCCGCTGGAAGAACAGTAGTGGATCGACGATCCGCCAGCGGGCATAGGTCTCAACCCAGATGAACCGCTTGTCGCGGGTCGGGACCTGGTTGGGATTGCCGTCCCACTCGAGGAAGCGCTTCTCGAAGGTGTTGACTCTCTGCACGAAGGGCACCTTGAAATGCAGTCCCGGCTCGGTCACGGGAGCGCCCACCGGATCGCCGAACTGCGTGATGATCACCTGCTCGCTTTCGCCCACCCGGTACGTCGCGCCGAACGCGACGACGAACGCGGCCAGCAGCACACCGATCGAAATAATGATGTATCTGACGTTCATCGGTTTCCTCCAGTCGCCGCGGTCGGCTGCACCGGGGCCTCAGGTGCCGGAGCCGCCCTGAATCGATCGAGGGACAGCA
>JACPCS010000054.1 GCA_016184455.1 Acidobacteriota bacterium | reverse complement strand
TACCGCCCCCAGGATCTCGATCGCAAGTGGCAGCAGCGCTGGGCCTCGTCGCGCGCCTTTGAGGTGGAGGTCGATCCCTCGCGGCCGAAGTTCTACTGCCTCGAGATGTTCGCGTACCCCTCGGGGCACGCGCACGTGGGGCACGTCCGCAACTACATCATCGGCGACGTGATCGCCCGCACGAAGCGGATGCGCGGCTACAACGTGCTGCATCCGTTCGGCTGGGACGCCTTTGGCCTGCCGGCCGAGAATGCCGCGATCAAGGGCGGGCTGCATCCGGAAGTGTCGACGCGCAGCAACATCGCGCACATGAAGGGGCAGCTCCAGCGGCTCGGCATCAGCTACGCGTGGGAGCGCGAGCTGGCCACGTGCGACGCCGAGTACTACAAGTGGAACCAGTGGCTCTTCATCCGCATGTTCGAGAAGGGCCTGGCGTACCGGCGCCGCTCGTCGGTGAACTGGTGTCCGAGCTGCCAGACCGTCCTCGCCAACGAGCAGGTCGTCGACGGCGGCTGCTGGCGCTGCGGCACGCCGGTCGAGACGCGCGACCTGGAGCAGTGGTTCTTCCGCATCACGGCGTATGCCGACGAGCTGCTCGAGGGCACGAGCACCCTGACCCGCTGGCCCGAGAAGGTGCTGACCATGCAGCGGAACTGGATCGGGCGGTCGGAAGGCGCGCGGGTGACATATCCGCTCGAGCCGGGATCCGGGATCGGGGATTCGGGATCCGGCATCGAGGTGTTCACGACGCGCATCGACACGATCTACGGCGCGACGTTCGTGCTGCTGGCGCCCGAGCACCCGCTCGTCGGCAGGCTGGCGGATCACTCGAAGGATCCGGCGTCATTCCGGAGGCAGGTGCAGACCTTCCGCGCGCAGGACCGGACCGCGCGGCTGAGCGGTGAAATCGAGAAGCAGGGGTTCGATACCGGCTTTCGCGCGATCAATCCGTTCACCAATCAGCCGGTCCCGATCTGGATCGCGAACTTCGTGCTCGGCGAGTACGGCACCGGCGCCGTCATGGGCGTGCCGGCGCATGACCAGCGCGACTTCGAGTTCGCGCGCAAGTTCAACCTGCCGATCCGCGTGGTGATCACCCCCGACGGTACGCCGCTGCCGTCCGACACGCTGACGAAAGCGGCCGAGGCGTACGGCGTCCTGGTCGACTCGGGCGAGTACTCCGGACTGCCGTCGGCCGAGGCGCAGAAGCGGATGACCGAGTCGGCGCGGGCGCGTGGCCTCGGCGAGGGGACAGTGCAGTACCGCCTGAAGGACTGGGGCATCTCGCGCCAGCGCTACTGGGGCACGCCGATCCCGATGATCTACTGCGAGAAGGATGGGATCGTGCCCGTGCCGGACGAGCACTTGCCGGTCGTGCTGCCGAAGGTGGCGCAGTTCACGGGACGCGGCGACTCGCCGCTCGCGCAGGTTCCGGAGTTCGTCAACGTGCGGTGTCCGACATGCGGCGGGCCGGCCCGGCGCGAGACCGACACGATGGACACGTTCGTCGACTCCTCCTGGTACTTCTACCGGTTCGCCGATCCGCGCAACGATCGGCAGGCGTTCGATCCGGCCACGGTGAAGTACTGGCTGCCGGTCGACTTCTACAGCGGCGGCGTCGAGCACGCCATTCTGCACCTGATCTACTCCCGCTTTTTCGCGCGCGTGTTCCGCGACCTCGGCATGGTCGATCACGACGAGCCGTTCACGCAGCTCCTCACGCAGGGGATGGTGCTCAAAGACGGCGCGGTCATGTCGAAATCGAAGGGCAACGTGGTCGACCCCGACACGATGCTGCAGAAGTACGGCGCCGACGCGCTGCGGCTCTACGTGATGTTCGTCGCGCCGCCCGAGAAAGAGGTGGAATGGACGGACGCCGGCCTCGAGGGGAGCTACCGCTTTCTCGCCCGGGTCTGGCGCCTGGTCGATCACTGGTGCGAGACGATCGGCGGCGAGGGGGTCGACACGGCCGGCGCCTTCGACTCGCTCAACGCCGCCGAGCGGGCCGTGCGCCGCAAGACGCACGAGACGATCCGGCGCGTCACGGTCGACATCGAGGACCGGCAGCAGCTCAATACCGCGGTGTCGGCCATGATGGAGCTGGTCAACGAGCTCTATGCCTTCAGCGACCACACGGCCACGGGCGCACCCGGCCGGCGTGCGGACGAGGACGTCGAGCGCGTCGGCGTGATGGAGCGCCGCGAAACCATCTGCGTCGTCCGCGAGGCCGTCGAGGCGCTCGTCCGCATGCTCGCGCCGTTCGCGCCGCACACCGCCGAGGAGATGTGGCAGCGGCTCGACCACGCCACGAACCTCAGCGTGGCGACCTGGCCAACCTACGACGTGGAGGTCGCCAAAGCCGAGGAGATCGTCGTGCCCGTGCAGATCAACGGGAAGGTCCGCAGCCGTCTGACCGTACCCGCCGAGGCATCCGAGCAGGAGCTGGAGCGGCTGGCGCTGGCGGATCCCGCGGTGCAGACCTACACCAGCGGCAAGACGGTCAAGAAAGTCGTCGTGGCACGCGGTAGACTGGTGTCACTCGTCGTCCAATGAAGAAGATCGCTCTGCTGCTGCTCGTCGTGCTCGCGACGCCGGGGTGCGGGTATGCGCTCGCGGGTCGCGGGTCGTTTCTGCCCACGTACATCCGCGTGGTCGGCATCCCCCAGCTCGTCAACAACACCGCGTTCTTCCAGGTGGAGCAGATTCTCACCGAGAAGATCCGGACCGAGTTCATCGGCCGCGGCCGCTACACGGTCGTCCCCGAGCTCGAGGGGGCCGACGCCGTCGTCACGGGGACGGTCACGTCGATTGCCGTGCAGCCGATCGGGTTCACCGAGCAGCAGCTCGCCTCGCGCTACCAGTTCACGCTGACGATGAACGTGCAGTTCACCGATGCCCGCACGAACCAGGCGCTCTGGGCGAACAGCGCGCTGACGTTTCGCGAGGAGTACGAGCTGAGCACCCGCAGCAACGTCGCGCTCGAGGGCGCCACCTTCCTCAGCCAGGAGCGCAGCTCGTTCGACCGCATCGCCGACGACGTGGCGCGGACCGTGGTGACCGCGATCCTGGAAGCGTTCTGAATTCGCCGGTCGCCGGTGATCGATCGCTGGTAGCGGCTGAAGGTTACCGCCGCGTAAACACTCTCCACCCCTTCCCCCAGTTCCCGGCGGTGAACCGAAAACCGTCACGGCCTGAGGCGAATGCCTGCGCCCACCGGCCGTCGCTCTTGAACAGCAGCAGGTCGTCGCGTCCGTCGCCGTCGAGATCGGTGGTGTGGATGTCCGAACCGGTTGCGAACTCGTTCGTGGCTGGATCCCACTGGCCGGCGACGTAGGTGAATGTGCCGGATCCGGTGCTGAGCGCCTTGGTCCAGCGCCCCGTCGAGCGGTTGTACAGGAACAGATCGGTCATCCGGTTTCCGTCGAGATCCGCGGGATAGACGGACCAGCCGGTGTCCCACCGCGACGATCCCGTCACGAGATCGAAATCGCCATTGGCGCGACTGAGAGCGCTGGCGTGCTCGCCGTCCGCCCCCAACAGGAACAGATCCGTGCGGCGATCGCCGTTGAGATCGGCGGGATAGATCCTGACGTCCGCTATGGTCCACGTTCCGGATGGGGGATAGTCGAACGGGTCGTCGAGGCGCACGCTGAACGCCTGCCTCCAGCTCCCGGTGTTTCTGTTGAAGAGCAAGAAATCGCCTCGGCCGTCGCCGTTCATGTCCCCCGTGTACAACTCCAACCGCGGATCCCAGGCCCCAGACGACGAGCAACTGAATCCGCCGTTCCCATCCGAGAAGCACTTCGTCCACACGCCCGAGACGAAGTCGTAGACGAGCGCATCGGTCAGGCCGTCGTTGTCGAGATCGGCGGCGAAGACCTGACGGTGTTTGTCCCACGTTCCGTCCGTGAGCGCAAAACTGGCGCCGCCGCCGATCGCCTGGCGCCATCGGCCGCTGGCGGGTGCATAGAGCAGGAAGTCCGCGATACGATCGCCGTTGAGGTGCGCCGGAAAGACCTGCCAGCCGCGATCCCACGAATACGAGCGGCGCGTGAACCCGCCCGTGCGCGTCGACACCACCATCGATGCGGCGCCGGTCGAGACGTCATACAGGAAGATATCTCCGACGCCGTCGCCGTTGGCATCGATCGCGCCCGCTCCCCGAACGGACGGCTGGGCGAGCTCCAGTTTCCCGATGCGTATCGAGAAACCGTCGGTTTCGTTTCCGAAGTCGTACGACAGCAGATAGGTGCCGTCGACGCTCTTGACGATGTCCGGCCCGTTGCCGTAGGGGAGAAGCTGGTACAAGGTGCTGAACGTGACGCCGTCTCTGGATGTGCTGTAGCGCAGACCGCCCGCCTTGTTGCCCTGGTACCGCGTGGTGGCATAGAAGAGCGTCACGCATCCGTCCCCGCGCTGCAGCGCATGGGGCTGTTCGGCTGAATAATCGGCGATCGCGGGCACCGGCGCGCCGCCGCCCGCCCTCACGCCCTCATCCATCGTCCACGTCAGCAGGTCGGAGGAGAGTGCGCTCTTCACGGTCAAGGTGGAAAATTCGCCGCTCGGCATGTTGCTGAAGTACCCCCGGTATCTCCCGTCCGCGGTAGGCACGACGGTGAGATGCGAGAGCCTGGACAGCCCGGCCGCGCTCGGCGTGATGCGGAACCCTTCTTCCTTCGTGAAGTTCAATCCATCGCTCGAGATGTAGGAAATGATGCCGGTGTTGGCGTCCACCCGGGACGTGACGCCCTTGTAGATCCGGAGGCGACCGTCGCTCAGCGGTCTTGCCTTGATGTGCGGGCCCCACCAGACGTCGGCCCACTCGTTCTCGCCCATCCGCCCGCCGGCCTCCAGCGTAAACGTCACACCGCCGTCACTGGAGACGGCGCTGTAGTGGGCCCCGCGGCTGTGGTCCTTCGCCAGATACTGGAAATACATGCGCAGGCGGCCGTCGGGCAGCAGCACCTTGGTGTGATCGGCGATCGGGCTGCCCACCTGGACCCCCAGCTTCGTGGCGTCCATGATTGTGCCGATCTCGGTGAACGTGAATTGATCCGTCTCGTTGCACGTTTCGAGAATCGGGTCGCCTCCTGTCGGCGTCGGCGAGGGGTCAGCCGGGGGAGTGGGCGAGGGGTCGGTCGGGGGAGCGGGCGGAGGAGCGGGTGGGGGCTCGGGCGGCTGCTGCGCGGCGCTCGAGAGCGCCAACAGTGCGACACCAGCGCACCAGAGGGGGATGGCGAGACGCCGGAGATTCATAGCACGTCTCCTATTTCCGCCGGAAGATCCGAATCGTGCTGTCGGCGTAGCCCGCGACAATCGTGCCGGCGTCTTCCGACACCGCCACGGCGAGGACGCCGGAATGGTTGTCTTCGTACGATCCGGCTGGCCGGCGGTCCGTAGCGGTGTAGCTCCAGAGCACGCTGCCGTTGCTGTCGAACAGCACGACCATGTTGCTGCCCTGGAGACCCGCGACGATCCAGCGGCCATTCCGTGTGACCTGCAACGCATTGTGCCCAGGCCAGCTAGGCCCGGTGGCTGGCTTCGGCACGCGTCGCTGCCAGCGCACGTTCCCGCTGCCGTCGAGGGCGTAATGCATGCCTCGCTGGCTGCCAAAGACAAGCAGGTTCCCAGAGGCGTCCAGGTTCGTAAGGCCCGCGAGGGCGGTGCCGTTGGGGATGCGGTAGCGCCACCGGAGATTGCCAGACGCGTCGTAGCTGAAGACGAAGCGGTTCTTCCCGGCGGCGTAGACGTTCTCGCGGCTGTCGAACTCCAGGAACATGGGGAATTCACCGATGTACCGGCGCCAGAGTTCGCGCCCCGACGAGCCATCCAGCATCGATAAGGCTCCCCACCCGAAGCCCGCGATGATCCGCTGGCCGCTGGCGTTGAAACGGCTGTTCCGGAGGAACTCTCGCGGCCCCCGAAAGGTCCAGAGCGTCTGGCCGGTGGAGCTGTCCAGCAGCGCCGCGTCCTGGAAGTTCACCGGTCCGGTGAACAGGCGTGAGGCGTTCGTGTTCAGCTCGACCTCGCGGTTCATCTGCCTGGCGCTCACCTGCGACATCAGGTTTCCGCTGGAGTCGAGCACGTAGACGAACTCGTCATGACAGCCGGCTGCGACCCGCTGATTCTGGTAATGGAGCCCCCAGCATTCGTTCAGCGTCTCCCGCTGCCACAGTACGGTGCCGCTGTTGTCGAACATGATCACGTGGCCTGGCTGGTTCAGTTCGGGCGGGTGTCGCGCCTGCACGGCGACAAACCGTGTGAATCCTTCGTTGGGCTGCACCCACCAGTAGCCGTGGGGGCCATTGGTGGAGATCTCCTTCACAAGCTCGTACGACGGTGTCTCGACCGGCGACAGCGTCAGATCTTTTTCTACGGTCTCTCCTCGCGAGGGGGCGATTCCGTCGGCGTAGCCGAGGGAATGGCCCGACTTTTCCACGTTGAGAAAGTAGTCGCGCGATCGGTAGGGGAATCGCCTCGATCCCATGGCATCGATGATCTCGTCGACGGCCGGGATGTCGATCGAGTAGCGGCCGCTCGAATCCGTCCGTGCCCTGAACGGGGGACGGACGTCAGGGCCGTTATAGGGGTAGACGGTTACTTCCGCGTCTGCGATCGGCTCCCTGCCGCTCGTGATGGTTCCCGTCACCGTGGCCGTCTTGACCAGGTTGTGCCATTGCGGCGTGTCGAGCGAACTGGCCTCGATCCGTACGGTTGTCTGCTGCTTGGTTTCGACGAGCTCGAATCGGAACTCGAGCGTCGCTGAGCCGGAGCGTTCGTTGCTCAGCATGTATTCGGCGGTTTGCATTTCTCCCGGCCCAAGCCTGATTTCGTCGGCCTTCAGCGCGAACAAATGCTCCGAAAAAGGATGCTGAACCTGCTTGGGGTCCGGAAGTTTGACCGTGACGGGCGCCAGGCCGGTGTTTCGCAGATCGAAATAGAGGCTCGTGTCGCGCTCGAGACCGGTGATCGTTACTGGATTGTAGGTGGAGATCTCCACCGCGCCGACGGAGACCGTGATGGGCGCATCGGGCACGGACGCCCACAGGCCCGCAGGGTGAAGTGCACCTTCGGCCAGAAGCGCGCAGGCAACCCGACACAAGATGCTCCGTACCGACTCCATCGGCATCGGGCTCCCAGTTCCCCTTCGGAGTCTTACAAATATCCGTTGTTCGGAGCGGCGATCATAACGTAGTCGCGGAATCGACACGCGCGCGGATTGACAGCTCTCTGGGAACAAATACGCACACGCGCCGATGTGGATTTACGCCATTCAAGAAACGTCGCGTGGATTACAATCCGGCTCCCGCGCCTCGCGTGTGGCGGGTTGGCGGCAAGGCGTGCTTCTACCGGCTGGCGTCTCAATGAGGAGGGACTTCTGAACGCTGAGTCTGGACTCCACTGTCCATCAACCTCTCCGGGAGCGATGCTGGTCTTCGCGATCCTCATGCTCTCCGTGATGCCTCTCGCTGCGGCATATCTGACCAGCCACCACGAGTGGACCGCGGACGGCGGAGTGAGAGCGGAAGGCGGTGTGCCGTACGCCCTACGCCTCGCCGACGGCCGCATCAGACTGTATTACTGCGGCCCGGGAGGGATCCCCAGCGCGCTGTCCGATGCCGACGGTCTCGACTTTGTTGCGGAGGCAGGTGTGCGCATCGCCCAGGAGTTTGTCGGCAATGAAGCCATCGTCTGCGATCCTACGGTCATTCGGTACGGCGACGGGCTGCGGATGTACTACAAAGGACAAGAAGAGCAGGGTCCGCCGTGGAGTGGCAAACACCGGGTCTTCACTGCCAGTTCGAACGACGGCGGTCTGACATGGGTGAAGGAAGGGATGGTCATCGACGGGATGTTCGACGGCATCTTTGCGGGTGCGAGCGCCCCTGAGGCGATCGTGCTCGAAGACGGACGGGTCAGGCTGTACTACGTGACCGGGAATCCCCGAGAGGGGCAGCCGCATGGCGTCGCAAGCGCTCTTTCCGGCGACGGCCTGCTGTTCGAGCTGGAAGAGCCCGGGATCTACTATTGGGAGCTCGGATCTCCCGACTTCGGGGAGGTGTTGAGCCTGACATCACGAGCGCGGCCCGGCGGACGGTCGAACACGTACGTGCATCGCTAGCGGCTCATCCGGTGCAGAGGAGGGGTGCGATGTCTTTGTCGACGCGGTTAATCGCGGCTCCGCTGGGCGCCTTCCTGGTCGTGGCGGCGTCGCTGTCCGCCCAGATCGCCGAGCAGCGGCTCCATTTGAATCCGGTCATTGCCAAGCTGGCCGAGGGGCGCACCGTGTACGGCCTCCAGGCCGGTGCCGACATGTCGATGGGGTTGGCCCGGGCCGCGGCGCGCGCGCCGGCCGACTACATCTACGTCGACATGGAGCACAACCCGCTCGATCTGGCGGCGCTCTATCAATTCCACCTCTGGATGCTCGATCCGGCGATGATCGTCCGAAAGGGGAACCTGCAGCGGAACGTCGCGCTGATGGCGCGCTTTCCGCCGGAGGCCGACGAATCGGGGTGGGTGGTCAAGCAGGCACTCGACATGGGGCTGCACGGCGTGTTCTTCAACGGCGTCGACACGCCGGAGCAGGCGAGGGCCGCCGTCAGCTACATGCGCTACCCGCCGCGGCGCGACGCGAAATACCCGACGCCGAAGGGCGTCCGGGGCGCGGGACCGGCGAACGCGACGTGGATCTGGGGCGTGACGACCGACGAGTACGAACGGCATGCCGACGTCTGGCCGCTCAATCCCGAAGGCGACCTGCTCGCCACGATGATGATCGAGTCGGCAGAAGGGCTGGCGAACGTGGACCAGATTGCCGCCGTGCCCGGCGTCGGGTCGCTTTTCATCGGCAACGCCAACGACCTCGCGCACGGGCTCGGCGTGCCGCAGAATCATCCGGACGTGGAAGCCGCGCGGCAAAAGATTCTGGCCGCCTGCAAGGCGCACACGATTGCCTGCAACATCACCGCGAACACCGCGGACGACCTCGTCCGGCGCGTCAACGAGGGGTGGCAGATGATCCGGACGACAGTCGGGGTCATCAATGCGGCGCGTCCGCGGCTGAAGGATCCGAAAGTGGCGCCACCGCCGGCCGATCCGTTTGCGATGCCCCGGTGATTCGTCTACACTCCGACCAGGTCTTTCAGACGGGGTACGAGGGGGAGATATGGCCGACGACGACCGCGACACACCCGACCATTCGGTATCCCGCCGCGCGTTCCTGAAGGGCGGCGCACTCGCGACCGGCGCCATCGGGTCGACCTTGCTTCCCGAGACGGCCGAGGCGCAGCTGCCCATCGCCACCGAACCGGATCCGCGCCGCTCGGTCGTCGAGATGACGGTGAACGGGGTCGCGTACCGGAAGGAGATCCCCAACCGCACGACGCTGCTCCAGTTCCTGCGCGAGCATCTGGCGCTGACGGGGGCGAAGATGGGCTGCGACCGCGCGCAGTGCGGCGCGTGCACGGTGATCGTCAACGGCCGCAACGTCTATTCCTGCACGACGCTCGCCGTTGAGGCGACCGGCGCCGAGGTCCTGACGATCGAAGGCCTTGCCACCGGCGACGCGCTCCATCCGATCCAGCAGGCGTTCATTCAGCACACCGGCTTCCAGTGCGGGTTCTGTACCTCCGGCCAGATCATGACCACGAAGGCGTTTCTCGACCGGGTGCCGCACCCGACGGAGGACGAAGCGCGGCGGGCGCTGAGCGGCAACTTGTGCCGCTGCGCCGCCTACAAGCGCATCCTCGAGTCGGTCATGACGGCCTCGCGCCTGATGCAGGCATAGGAGGCAGCATGGCGCAGCAGCAAGGCGCACGCAATCTCACGGTCGTCGGGACCGCCAGTCCACCGATCGACGCCGTCGAGCGTGTGACGGGTCAGGCGAAGTACGTCGGCGACATCGAGCTTCCCGGCATGCTCGTCGCCAAGGTCCTCCGCGCCCGTCACGCGCACGCCCGCATCGTCAGCCTCGACACGAGCCGGGCGGAAGCGCTCCCGGGCGTCAAGGCGGTGATCACCCACAAGGACGCCCCGAAGGTCCCGATCTGGGGAAACCGCACCTACGCGCTGAACGAGCAGGTCCGCTTTGCCGGCGAGGCAGTCGCGGCAGTCGCCGCGGTCGACGAGGAGACGGCCGAGAAGGCGCTGCGGCTCATCGACGTGAAGTACGAGGTGCTGAAGTTCGTGCTCGATCCGGAAGAAGCGGTGAAGCCGGGCGCCCCGCAGCTCTTTCCCGACGGCAACCTCGAAGGGCAGCCGCGTGTGCTGACCCGCGGCGACGTCGAGCGCGCCTTCGCCGAGTGCGACCGGGTCATCGAGCGGGTCTACCACTGTCCGACGATGTGGAGCGGCGGCATGGAGCCGCGTGTGGCGATCGCGCAGTGGGAAGGGAACAAGCTGACGCTCTGGGCGTCGACGCAGGCGCCCTGCCGCGTGCAGACGAACCTCACCGGCCAGTTCAATCTGGCTGACAGCCAGGTGCGCGTCATTGCCAGCTACGTCGGCGGGGGATTCGGGACCAAGAGCGCGGCGCACGTCGACGAGACGATCGCGGCGCTCCTGGCGCGCAAGGCGCGGCGGCCCGTGAAGCTGCAGTACTCGCGCGAAGAGGAGATCCTCGACTCGAACACCCGCTTCGAGACGCGCGTCTACGTGAAGATCGGCGTCAAGCGCGACATGACGCTCCACGCGATGGACGTCAAGGCGTACATCAACCAGGGTGCCTATCACGTCCGGCTCGGAGGCTTGGGCAACCAGGCGACGCACATCTACAAGACCCCGCACCTGCGCACCGTCCAGTACCGTGTCCACACGAACCTGCCCAACACCGGGCCGACACGAGGCGTCGGCGACCCGCAGGAGACGTTCGCGATCGATTCGGCGATGGACGAGATCGCGAACGAGATGGGATGGGATCCGGTCGAGTTCCGGCTGAAGAACGTCAAACGGAACGGCGATCCGATCGCGCGCGGCGGTACGGGCCCCGAAGACGGTCGCCTCGTCACGCAGGTGACCGATCGGTGCATCGAGGAGGGCGCGGCGCGGATCGGCTGGGCGCGGCGCAACGCGGCACCCGGCGCTGGCCAGACCGGGCCGAAGGCGCGCGGCATCGGCGTGGCGGTGACCGAGCGCGGCAACGGCGGCGGGCTTGCGGGCGCCACCGTCACGGTCAATCTGGACGGCTCTGTCGTCGTCTTCTATGCGTCGACCGACATCGGGACGCACAGCCGCACCACGCTGTCGATGATTGCGGCCGAGACGATTGGCGTTGCGCTTGCCAGCGTCCGCGCCGTGGCGGGCGACACGGAAGTCGCGCCGTACGACGGCGGGAGCTATGGCAACCGCGTGCTCTACAGCACGGGCCGGGCGGTCGACGCCGCGGCGCGCGACTGTCGTGAACAGATATTCGCGACGGCGGCGCCGATGCTCAAGGCCTCGGCCGCCGACCTGGAGCTGCGCGACGGCGTCGTCCGCGTCAAGGCCGACGCGAGCCGAAGCCTCCCGCTCCGCGAGCTGATGCAGCGCCGCGGCCGCAGCGTGGTCGGCGACGGCAACGTGGCGCAGTCGCAGGCCGAAGTGAACGTCGAGCGTGCGGCCGGCGCGCACTTCGTCGAGGTCGAAGTGGACCGCGAGACGGGCAAGATCCGGATCCTCCGCTATATCTCCGCCCACGATGTCGGCCAGCCGATCAACCGCACCGTGGTCGAGAACCAGATCGAGGGCGGCACGATCCAGGGGCTGGCGCTCACGCAGGCCGAGGAGATGCGCTTCGATCCGCGCGACGGCCGGTGCCTCAACGCCAACTTCCTCGACCTCAAGCCGCCGACGATGCTCGATTTCGACGCGCGGGTGATCGAGCCGATCGTCGTCGACAACGTGGGCGAGCAGGGGCCGTACGGCGCCAAGGGGCTCGGCGAGAACCCGTGCCATCCGGGCATGGCCGCGGTCGCGAACGCCGTCTACAACGCGTCCGGCATCCGTCTGCGGCGCGTGCCGTTTACGCGCGCCGACGTGCTGCGCGCGCTGGCGGAGCAACGGACGGGCGTCAGTCGCACGGCATAGTTGCATGTGGGGCGGGCCTTGTCACGCCCGCCCGGCGAACCCGAAGGGTTCGCCCCACATCGATGAGAAAGCCATGAACAACTTCACCTACATCCGCCCCGCGACGCTGCGAGACGCCGCCACCCAGCTCGGCAAGGAGCATGGCAAGGTGATGCTCCTGGCCGGCGGCACGGACCTGCTCGGGGAGATGAAAGACGACCTGCGCGTTCCCGAGCGCCTCGTCGCGATCAAACACCTGCGTGAGCTGCAGGGGATCCGGCCCGGCAGGGGAGGTGTCCGCATTGGCGCCGCGACGTCGCTCGTCGACGTCGTCGAGAGCGCCGACGTGCGTCGGCAGGCGCCGCTGCTCGCCATGGCGGCCGAGAAGGTGGGCACACCGCAGATCCGCAACATGGCGACGATCGGCGGCAACCTGTGCCAGCGGCCGCGTTGCTGGTATTACCGGAACAACTATCCCTGCTTCAAGCACGGGGGCAACGTCTGCTACTCGGCCACCGGCGAGAACGACTTCCACGCGATTCTCGAAGGCGGGCCGTCCTACATCGTCCATCCGTCGGATACCGCGCCGGCGCTCGTCGCGCTCGGGGCGACGGTCCGGATCTCGACCGGCGGCCGCGAGCGAAGCGTGCCGATCGAGAAGTTCTTCGTCAGCCCGAAGCAGGATCCGACGCGGGAGAACATCCTGCAGCCGAACGAGATCCTCACCGAGATCGAGGTGCCGGCCGCGCCCGCCGGGTCGAAGGCGATCTACGTCAAGGAAATGGTGCGCGAGATCTGGGACTTTGCGCTCTGCAGCGTTGCGGCGATGGTCACGACGAAGGGCGGCGTTGTTGAGGACGCGCGCATCGTGCTCGGCGGCGTGGCGCCGTTCCCCTATCGCGCGCTGAAGGCCGAGGCGGCGCTGAAAGGCAAACGGCTCGACCAGGCGGCGGCGGCTGATGCCGGCGCCGCGGCGGTCGAGGGCGCGCGTCCGCTGGCGAAGAACGCCTACAAGGTTCCGCTCACGCAGGCGACGGTCGCACGTGCACTCCTGTCGCTCGCATGACGTCTCGGGACCGGTGGGTGGCGCTGCTGCGCGAATCGGTTGACAGGTTCAACGCGTACCGCGCCGACCACCCGGAAGAGCCGGTCGAGTTGTTCGAAGCCGACCTGTCCTTTACCGATCTCGCCCGCGCCAACTTCGAGCGGGCCGATCTGCGCCGCTGCCGCCTGGAGGGATGCGACCTGACCGGCGCCCGCTTCGACGACGCGCGCATGGACCACGCAAACCTCCGCAGTGCGCGCCTGTCGGGCGCACGCCTCGAGCGCGCGTCGCTCGCCGGCGCGATCTTGTACGGCGCCGATCTGCGCGACGCACGGCTCGACGAGGCGTGTCTCCGCCGCGTCGACCTCTGCGACGCCGATCTGCGGGGGGCCACGCTTCGCGGCGCCGACCTGACCGAAACCGACCTGCGCTGGGCGACGTACGACGTCAGCGCGCTCGCCGACGTCGATCTCACGCCCGCCCGAATTCGAATGTAGGGCGGGGCTCGCTGAGCCGAGCGTCAGAGATGCGAAGCAGCCCCGCCGCTACAATGAATTCGTGCCCGCGCTGACCCAGGCCGTCCTCCGCACGCAGATCGCCTCCGGATCCATCGGGCCGCTCTACGTGCTCGTCGGCGAAGACGACGCCGAGAAGATGGCGGTGGCAATCGAGTTCGCCGACGCCATCGACGAGGGGCTCCGCGCGTTCAACGTCGACCGCCTGTACGGCGCCGAGGCGTCGGTCGACGATCTGATTCAGGCCGCCGCCACGCTGCCCATGATGGCGCCCAGGCGTCTCGTGATCGTCGTCGAGGGGGAGAAGCTGCTGATGCCCAGGCGCGAGACGAAGGCGGCCGAGGCGGACCAGGAGCGGCTCGAGGCGTTCATCGCCGATCCGCCGCCGCACGCGACCGTCGTATTTCTCTGCGGCGATCTCGATCAGCGGCGCCGCGTCGTCAAACAGCTGATGCAGGCGGCGCAGGTCGTCAATTGCGGCACGATCGGCGACGAGGCGGATGCCGAGCGCTGGGTGAAGACGCGTGCGGCGGCCGTGGGCGCGCCGCTCGACGCGGGCGCCGTCCGCGCGCTCGTCCGCCGCGCGGGCCTGGATCTGGTGCGGCTGCGCGCCGGACTCGAGCGGCTGGCGCTCTACGCGATGGGGCAGAAGACGATTACGGCCGACGACGTCCGGCAGGCCGTGCCGGCGGCGCCCGAAGCGCAGGCGGAGTGGGGCATCGCGAACGCGATCTCGCGCCATGACGCCGCCGAGGCGTTGCACGAGCTGCACCTCGCGCTCGACGCGGGCGCGCCGCCGTACTTCGTGCTGGGGCAAATGCGAACGGCGGCGGAGCGGCTGCCCCCGCCGCGGCTCCGCGGCGGAATCGAGGCGGTCTTCCGCACCGATCTGGCGCTCAAGACCTCGGGGGGAGAACCGCGCGTCCTGCTGGAGCGGCTCGTCGTGGAGCTCTGCGAGCCGAGGCGGCGCGGTCGAGGCTAGACGCTCGCGGCGAGCGGCCCCGGGTGGTCACTGACCAGCCTGGCAATGGACCAGACGAGCGGTGACGGATCGACCGGCTTGACAATGTGCAATTGGAAGCCGGCCTCGAGTGCCGCCTGCCGCTGATCGTCTCGGGCATACGCGGTGAGCGCGGCCGCGGGCACCGACGCCTTCTGTGGCGACGGCAGCGCCCGCACCTTTCGAATCAGCGTGTACCCGTCTTCTCCGGGCATCGCGATATCGATCAGGAGGATGTTCACGTCGTTCTCGGCCAGAAGGTCCATCGCTTCCGGCGCAGAGCCGGCCGTCATCACGGTCGCCCTGCACCTCTCGAATGCGCGCTCGATGATTTCCCTGGCGTCGGGGTCATCGTCCACGGCCAGTATTCGTACACCTTCCAGGTTCGGCATACCATCGGGCGTCACCGTCTTGGTGCCGCGCGTTGGACCAGCGGTGACGCCGTGAAACGTGGTGATGGGCAGCGTCACGACGAACGTGGCCCCGGTGCCAGGCCCCGCGCTTTCGACCCGGATGCTTCCCCCGTGCGCCTCGACGAGCCGCTTCGCGATCGAGAGGCCCAGTCCGAGGCCGCCAACTCTGCGCGTCGCCTGACTGTCAGCCTGACGGAAGGGGTCGAACACGTATGGAAGGAATGCCGGATCGATCCCGATCCCCGTGTCCGACACTCGCACGTCGGCGGTGTGATCGCGCGACACCACCTCCACGTCAATGTGACCTCCGCGCGGCGTGAACTTCACCGCATTGGTCAGCAGATTGAGAAACACCTGCTCCAGCCGCCGCGCATCAGCATCTATGCGAACGGCCGCCCGCCGATTGAACGTCAGTTCGAGGTCCTTGGCTTCGGCCTGCGGCATCACCGATTCCACTGCACTGGTCATCACATTCCCGAGATCGACGTCCTGACGCTCGAGCGCCGTCCGACCAGTCATCATGCGCGAGATATCCAACAGGTCGTCGATCAGCTGTCGTTGCCGCTGAGCATTGTCGTAGATCACGTGCGTCGCGCGCGCGATCCCTCGGAAATCGAGTGACCCGGCGCGAAGCATCGAGGCCCAACCAAGAATGGCATTCAGCGGCGTTCGCAGTTCATGCGACACCGTCGACAGGAACTCGTCTTTCGAGCGGTTCGCCGCTTCGGCGTCGGTTCGGGCACGCTGTTCGGCCTCGTAGAGGCGTGCCCGGTCCAACGCTTCCCCACAATGGTGCGACACAGCCGTGAGCAGGGCGCGATGGTCCTCGTCGAAATTGACCGGAGCCGTGAAATGAAAAGCCAGGACGCCCCACACAGCGCCCTCTACAGTCAGCGGCAGCACGGCTGCGGAGGCGTAGCCGCCGTCGCCGGCTGCGGGAGCGGACCGCCAGCATCGCTTCTGCCACTCGGCAAAGGACCCAATCAACACGGGCCGCTGCGTGGTCACGGCCTCGGTCGAGCAGAGGCCGGGCTCCAGCGCGAACATGTGCCCGGCCTCCGGCACTTCAGAGGAATTGCCTTGAGCGTTTACCCTGACCAACTGTGTCCGGTTCTCTATGAGGCGCATGACCGATCCCGCTTGCGCGCCGAGGAGCGTCCTGCCTTCCTGAACGACGGCGTTGGCCACGCCATCCGTCGTGACAGCCTGGGATAAGGCTGCTGTGAGATCGTGCAGGCGGCTCATCCGCACCGCGAGTGCCCGGTAGCGTGCTTCGCTTTCGCGCAGAGCGTCGGCCGCTTTCTGCTCGTTGGCGAACGCCCGATCGGCGTTTGCCTTGAGCTCTTCGGCGCGCCGGAGCTGGTCTTCGAGCCGCCGTCGCTCGCCGTATTCACGCCGCTGACGCCGATAGAGCCATCCGGCAACAATGGCGAGAGCCGCGAAGGCGAGAGCCAGGGCGATGAGCGCCTCAAAGGGAGTCGACGCGCCTGCCAGGCCATTGACGACCGAGCGCCAACTTGTCTCCATACATGGTACTGTGCGCAGATCGTTCCGACCAATTCAAGCTTGGCCTTTCGAACAGGCGACCCCCCGCGCAACAAGGCCGCGCATGAGCTCTGCTACAACTGGGCCGAGCTATGGCCCGTCAGGCGATCAAGATAGATGTCGAATTCCTCCAGGTTCTCCTGCTTGTAGAAGATGTAGGCCGGGTACACCTCGACGATCGCCTCTTCGTCGGGCGAGAGCGTGGCGCCGGTCAACAGCAAGACCGGCACGTTCCGGAGCTTCTCGGTTCTCCGGATGAACCTCAAGACGTCGAGTCCAGACCGGCCAGGCATTCGCACGTCCAGCACAATCGCATCGAACGTACGCGTGTTGAGCAGTCCGATTGCCTCATCCGCGCTGGCTGCCGATTCGACTTCATAGCCCCGCGCGTTCAAACGGAGGGTGAGCAGCCCCTGCATCGAGAGGTCGTCGTCGACGACGAGGACTGTCGAGCTTCGTGCGGACGCATGGTTCGTCGCGCGGCTGTCACCATCCCGACGCGCGTCCTGAGCAACGGCCCACCCTTCGGCAATGAGCATCTCGGCGCTTCGGACGGGGACGGTGATGACATCGCCGACCTGAACCCGGGAGAGGTCGACATCATTGATGAAGTTGGCGAACTTCCTGATGATGCGGATTTGCATCACCGGCATCGGTGGGGACCTGATGAGTTCACTGGTCTCAGTTCCTTACGGCTCGGTTGCGATTTGCGCCTCGCCTCCGCGCCAGTGTGTCTGAATTGTTTACGTAAAGAAAGGGGATCGGCCTGCACGCGCGACCGTAGCAATGGCTGTGCCGGAAGACGATGAAAAGACGAAGTCGGGCTTGCCGCAGGCTTCCGCCGCACGCGGCGCACCGCCCGAACGTCACAACGCCCAGTTGGCGGTTGGCGTACTGGAAGTTGGAAGGTGTTACGCGGCGGTCCTGCTGAAGCGGGCGGCGAGGCGCGACTTGTAGCGGGCGGCGGTGTTCCGGTGGATGATGCCGCGGGTCGCCATCTTGTCGACGATCGAGACGGTGCTCCGGAGCGCCGCCTTCGCGCCGTCGACATCTTGTGCATCGAGGCGGGCGCGGATCGCTTTGAGCGCCGTCCGCAGGCGCGACCGCAGCTGACGGTTGTGCTCGCGGCGGCGGACGTTCTGCCGGTTCGCCTTCAGGGCTGATTTCGTTCGCTTGGCCATGAAAGCCGATTGTACCTTACCGGCTGACCACTTCGTAGGCGCCGGCGGCGGGGCGCTCGGTCGTGTAGCGGGCGACGGGGCGGCCGTCGATGATGTCGACCGTCTTGTAGATGACGCGCGTCGACCCGGCGTACCCGGCCGGTGCGCGCACCACATCGGCGGCCGAGGCGACCTTGCGCACGTAGTTCCGCGTTTCGGCGTACGGCGGCACGTGCCC
Organism: Acidobacteriota bacterium; assembly: GCA_016184455.1. Classification (GTDB taxonomy): domain Bacteria; phylum Acidobacteriota; class Vicinamibacteria; order Vicinamibacterales; family UBA2999; genus MELF01. The sequence goes on along the minus strand of JACPCS010000054.1, from coordinate 4,583 downwards.
GCCGTGGCGGTCGACCGCGTCGAACCCCGCGTTGTAGGCGGCCAGCGCCAGCTCTTCGTTCCCGTCGTACCGATCGAGCAGCTGCCGCAGATACGCGGTGCCGCCGCGGACGTTCTCCGCCGGATCGAAGGCGTTGCGCACGCCGACCTCGCGGGCGGTCCCGGGCATCAGCTGCATCAGCCCCATCGCGCCCTTGGGCGACCGGGCCAGCGGGTTGAATCCCGATTCCACCTGGATGACCGCGCGCACGAGGTCCGGCCGCAGCCCGTGGCGCGCGGCGTACTCCTGTACGAGCGACTCGAAGCGGTCTCCTGCGCCGCTCGTCGCGACCGGCCGCGTGGTCCGGATCGCAGGCGCGTTCGGCACGGCAAACGTCTCCGCGCGCTGATCCAGGCGGCGGTCCGAGAGCACGAGCGTGCCGCTCGCGTCGCGCCAGGCGTAGATCTGGGCCGCCGCCGCATTCGGCCAGAGCAGGGCGGCACATGCGACGGCGGACAGGGCTCGAATCAGCATTTGGTCCAAATAGCTGAGCTGGAGGATTTTACCGTAGGGGCGGCGCGAACGTCGCCTCCCCGTATATCGGCCACACGAGACGGAAAGCGTAGGGGGAGGCCACGGCCTCGCCCCTACCCCTGATAGGATTGCTGCCGATGAACCTGTGGCAGCGGTGCCTTCGGAAGCCGCGGACCGTCCTCCTGCGGCGCATCTCCTTCCAGCTGCACCTCTGGCTCGGCCTCGCGACCGGCCTGTATATCGTGCTGCTCAGCGTCACGGGGAGCGCGCTGGTGTTCCGCCGCGAGATGGATCGCGCGGCGCGGCCGCAGGCGCCGCCGCTCGAAGAGGGCCGTCCCGTCCTGCCGAAGGAGGAGCTCGCGCGGCTCGCGGCGCAGGCCCATCCCGGTTACACCGTCGAGCGCGTCGGCAACCCCCAGCGTCGCATGGCGCTCATTCGCGTCGACCTGCGCCGCGGCGCGGAGCAGATCGAGCACGACTTCAACGGCTACACGGGCGAGGATCTCGGCGACCCCTGGCCGTGGCAGGCCGAGGCGGTCTTGAAGCTGGCCGAGTTGCACGACGATCTGCTGATGGTTGTCGACAGGCGCGGGCGCTGGTGGAACGGCGTCGGCAGCATCTTCGTCACCGTGCTCTGTCTCACCGGGGTCGTGCTCTGGTGGCGCGGGCTGAAGGTCTGGCGCCGCGGGCTCGTCTTCGGCTGGCGCTCGGCGTGGCCCCGCTTCAACTTCGACTCCCACAGCGCGCTCGGGTTCTGGTTCTTCGCGATCCTCTTCATCTGGGCGTTCACCGGCATTTACCTCGCGTTCCCCGATCCCTTCTCGCGGTTCGTCGACTGGTATTGGGGGCCGATCGAAACGTTCGAGAACGAGCGGCTCGGTGACACGGTGTTCCGGTGGGCCGTGCGGCTGCACTTCGGCCGGTGGCGCAGCCACACGCTCAAGGCGGTCTGGGTGATCATGGGACTCATTCCGGCGGTGATGTTCGTCACCGGCGCCGCGATGTGGTGGCGCCGCGTCGTGCGGAAGAAGCTCCCGCGGGCCGCCGAGGCGCCCGGGATTATCACGCTCCGGCAGGAACCGCAGCAGGTAGAATAGCCATCGGAGGAGCACGCATGCGCAGGCGCGACTTCTTGAAGACGTCGACGGTGGCAGGCGCCGGAACGCTCGTGGCGCGATCGGTGTTCGCGCAGAACCCCGGCGGCGCGCCGGCCGTGCAGACGCGGCGGCCGATCAGGATTCTGCTTGGCGGCTACGCGCCCGCGAACAACGGCTTCAGCTTCGCGATCAAACGCATCGGCGACCGCGTCGCGGCGAAGTTCAAGGGTGAGGTCGACGTGAAGTACGTCTACAACATCCTCGACCTCGGCTACCGCGCCGATGACATTCTCTGGCTCGTCGAGAGCGGCGTCCTGACGCTTGGCTACCAGTCGAGCAGCTACTTCACGGAGCGGGTGCCCGACATCGGGATCGCGGATCTGCCGTTCATCTTCGCCGACACTCTGACCGCGCGCGGCGCGATGGACGGACGGTTCGGCCGCATCCTCGCCGAGCGCATCGAGGCGGGCATGGACCTCCGGGTGCTCGGCTGGTTCGAGAACGGCTTCCGCCACGTGTCGAACCGCGTGCGGCCGATCCGGATGCCGTCCGACATGAAGGGGCTCACGATTCGCGTGCTGCCGAGCAAGGTGCAGGCGCGGACGTTCGAGCTGCTCGGCGCGATCCCGAAGATCATGGACCTGACCGAGGCGATCGCGGCGGTGAAGGCGGGCACGCTCGACGCGCAGGAGAACCCGTTCCTCAACACCGTGACCTACGGGGTGCACAACTTCCACAAGTTCCACACCGCGACGAATCACTTCTACCTGTCGCGGCCGATCTTCCTGCACCGGCCGTCGTTCGACGCCTGGCCGCGCGAGCTGCAGGAGGAGCTGCGCGCCGCCGCCAGGGACGCGGTCGCCTACCAGCGCGAGCTGCACGTGAAGGAAGAGGACGAGTCGGCGGAGGCGATCCGGAAGGCGGGCGGCGAAATCCTCGAGCTGACCCCCGGCCAGCACAAGGCGTTCGTGACGGCGGTCAGTCCGATCTACGGTGAGGCGCGCACGCAGTACGGGCGCGAGCTGCTGGGCCTCGTGAATCTGACGTAGGCTATCTCAGCACGTTCGACAGATCGTACGCGGCGACTGTGTTCTCGTTCATGTGCGGGACGAGCAGGACGTTGCCCGCCGGCACGAAGCCGATGTCGGCGGCGCCAGGCTTGAACTGCCGCAGCTCGCGCACCTCGCCTGCCGCCGACACCTGCATCACCTTTCCCGCCAGGTAGTCGCTGACGATGTAGCCGCCGCGGCCGTCGCTCTCGACGCCGTCGATGTTGGCGAACGGCTTCGGCGTAATCGGCGTCTTCTGCTTCGTCTGCAGGTCGAGCGCGAACAGGCGCCCGGGCACGTCGGTCGAGAAGTCGGGCTTCGGCCTGCCCCAGCCGCCGACGATCAGCCGGTTGCCGTCGACGAGCAGTCCGTTCGGCCACTCCAGCTGCTCGCCTTCGGCGAAGACCGCCGCCTGGCCGTCTCTCACCGCATAGATGCGGTTCGCCATCATGTCGGACACGTACACGGTGCCGTCGGCACCCGTCGCGACGTCGTTCAGGAACAGCGCGCCATCGATCTTCGTGCGCGACGCGATCGTCCCGCTGACGATGTCGATTCCGATCACTTCATCGAGATCGGCGGTCCAGAGCGTGCCGTTGTGGCTGCGCAGCCCCTTCGGCGCGTTCAGCCCCGTCACCCACGTCGATGACACGACCTGGCCGTCGCCGCCCAGCTTGACGATGCGGCCGTTGCCATCGCGGCCGTCGGGGGCGCCGGCGATCTGCGACGAGAAGATGAACCCGGACGCCTGGTCGACGTAGACGCTCTCGGGCGTCTCGATGCCGTCGGTCGCCATCCAGCCGGCCGTCAGCGGCGCGACGTGCGTCGCCGGGTCGTGGGCTGCGGCGGCCGGCTGTTCCGCGGGCGGCTCGCTGCGGCCGCAGGCGGCCGCGAGAAAAGGTGCGAGGAAGCAGAGTGCAAGGGTGCTGCGTGCAGTCGTGCGTGTCATGGGTCTCCTTTACGTGAGCATTTTTTCGACGATGCCGCGGCTCGCCGCGAGCATCTCGGCAATTTTGGATGGATCCTTGCCGCCGGCTTCGGCGAAGTCGGGCCGTCCGCCTCCACCCCCGCCGACGATCGGCGCAATCTGCTTGACGATCTGGCCGGCAGGGACCTTCTTCGTCAGGTCCGGCGTGACGCCGACGACGATCGCCACCTTGCCGTCGGACGGCTGCGCGAGGATGACCACGCCACTCTTGATGCGCGACCGGTGCTGATCGACCAGCGCGCGGAGGCCGTCTTTGTCGAGGCCGCTCACCTCGCGCGCCACGAGCTTCACGCCGGCGACGTCGACCGCCTCCTCGGCGACGCCCGCGCCGCCGCCGAGCGCGGCTGTCATCCGCGCCTGCTGCAGCTCGCGCGCGAGCTTTCGATTCTCGTCCTGCAGGGCGGCGATGCGCGACGCCAGTTCGCCCGGACGCGCGTTGAGCGCCGCGGCAAGCTGCGCCAGCTCGTCGCGCTGCCGCTCGAACGCGCGCACCGAGTCGAGCCCGGTGATCGCTTCGATGCGCCGCGTGCCGGCCGCGACGCCGCTCTCGGCGACGATCGCACAAAGCCCGATGTCGCCCGTGGCGCGCACGTGCGTGCCGCCGCACAGCTCCACGCTGAAGCCGGGCACCGAGACCACCCGCACCCGGTCGCCGTACTTTTCGCCGAAGAGCGCCATCGCGCCGGCGGCGATCGCCTCCTGCGTGTTCTTCACCTCGGTCTGCACGGCGGTGTTGCGGACGATCTGCTCGTTGACGATCCGCTCGATCTCGACGATCTGCTCCGGCGTGAGCGCGCTGAAGTGGGTGAAGTCGAAGCGGAGGCGGTCGGGCGCCACGAGCGAGCCGGCCTGCTTGACGTGGCCGCCGAGCACCTGCCGCAGCGCGGCGTGGAGGAGGTGCGTGGCGGTGTGGTTCCGCCGCGTGGCGTCGCGGGC
>JACPCS010000004.1 GCA_016184455.1 Acidobacteriota bacterium | reverse complement strand
AGCACGATGCCGATCGTCTCGATCCCGATCCGCGCGTCGAGCCAGAGCGAACGGTTCTTGATGTAGTACAGGTCGTACCGCATCTTTTCCGTTTCCTCATCGAGGCTGTTCGCGTAGCCGTAGCGCACCTGCGCCCAGCCGGTCACGCCGGGGCGCACGGTCGACCGCAGGCCGTAGTAGGCGATGTGCTCCATGAAGATCGCCTGGTTCGACGTCGGGTGCGGCCGCGGGCCGATCAGGTTCATCTCGCCGCGCAGCACGTTCACGAGCTGCGGCAGCTCGTCGAGCCGGAAGCGCCGCAGCCATCCTCCGAGGCGCGTGATCCGGTCGATGTTGTCCATGACCCACTCGGACCGGGCTTCCGCGCACGGGTGCATCGTGCGGAACTTGATCAGGCCGAACGGACGACCGTCACGGCCGGCCCGCTCCTGGATGAAGAACACCGAGCCGCGCGAGTCGAGCTTGATGGCGACGGCGAGCGCGACGAGCAGCGGCGCCAGCAGCACGAGGCCGATGACCGCCGTGATCAGGCTGACGGCGCGCGCGAGCGCCTCGGCGACGCCGTGGTTCCGGAACCCTTTCGACAGGATCAGCGCGCTCGGCCGCAGCGCCTCGATCGCCATCTTGCCCGTGAGCCGCTCGTAGAACTCGACGGCGTCGTCGACCTCGACGCCACGGACGCGCGACTCGAGCAGCGGCGTCATCGGCAGCCGGTCGCGCCGGTCGGCAGCCGCCACGATGATGCAGGCCGGCTGGATGCGCGTGACGATCTCCGTCAGCTGCGCGAACGGACCGAGCCAGCGCGCGGCCTCCGGCGTCCCCGGCTCGGGGCACACGTCGTCGACGATGCCCGCGACGATGTACGTCGGCCGCGTGGGCGACTCGATCTCGTCGATGAGCTTCCAGGCCATCGGGCCCGATCCGAGAATCAGCACGCGGCGCGCTTTGACAATCTTCACCATGGGTTCCTGCTTCGAAGATTCCGACTAGGCCCGACTGGCCACCTCCGACGAATTGGCGAAGTAGCCGCGGTAGTAGCGGGAGTACGAGTTGTAGTAGCCGAAGAGCGGCCGTTCGTCGCGGTTGAACACGATGCCGAGCACCTTGGCCGGGTCGAGCATGTTGAGGCTCTCGCCGAGCAGCTTGCGCGGCGTTTGATTGGCCGCCACGACCAGCAGCACGCCGTCGACGAGTTTGGCGAGGAGCGCGGAATCGAAGACCGGCAGGAGCGGCGGCGTGTCGATGACAATGCATCCGTAGCGCTGGCGCAGGTCCCGGAGCAGCGTGTCGAGGCGCGCCGACCGCAGCGTCTCGCTGGCGCCGCGGCGCAATGAGCCGGCGGGCAGAATCACGAGATTCGGCCGGTCGACCGATCGGACGACGTCGCCGACGTCGAGCGTCTCGTCCGTGAGCACGTCGGAGAGGCCGCGTTCGGCGTCCGTCAGGCCGAGCAGTTTCGCCACGGAGGGCCGGCGCAGGTCGGCATCGATGAGCAGCACGCGGTCGTCGGCGCCCCGGGCGAGCGCGCCCGCGAGGTTGATGGCGGTGACGGTCTTGCCGTCGCCGGCGGCGGGGCTGCTGATGGCGATCGTCTTGACGTCGCGCGTGCGCGCCATCCGCTCGACCGCGAGGCGGAGGCCCTGATACTGCTCGGCGGCGAAGGACGCCGGTGCGGTGAAGCTGACCAGGTGTGAGTCGAGGTTCGGCATCTGACCCTCAGAACGCAATCATTCGAACGAGTTGGGCGTTGTCGCGCGCCAGGTAGGCGGCGGTGCTCGCCGCCAGCGCAATGGCGGCAACCGTTGACGCCATCGCCAACGCGACTTTCAGCCGGCGGCCGATCGTCGTCCGTCCGATCGGCGGAATCGAGATCAGCACCGGCACCGCCGTGTAGGCCCGCACATCGTCGACGCTGTGGAACGCGGTGTCGAACTGCTCGCGCAGGAGCACGGCACCGATCGCCGCGGCCAGGGCCACCAGCAGGCCGAGGATGAGCAGGCGCATCCGGTTGGGCGCCGCCGGGCCTTCCGGGGGCAGGGCGGGCTCGAGCACGCGGAAGCGCTCGCCGGCGCGCCCCGCCTCCATGCTCTCGGTGAGCTGCGCCTCGTCGAAGCGCTTGAACAGCGAGTCGTACTGGTCCTTGGCGGCCGCATAGTCGCGCGTGATGAGGGAGTACTCCTGCTGCCGCTGCGGCGAGCTCTCGAGCCGCTGCTCGAAGGCGGCGATCGTCCGCCGGATGCCCATCTCCTCCTGGCGCAGCTTTTCGAGCTCGCCGTCGAGGCTTTCGAGGCTTCTGCGGCGCACCTGGGGCGAGGGCGCGTCGGGATCGGGGGCGGAGGCGGCGCGGGCCGCCGCCTCGGCCTCCTCGCGCTTCTTCTTCTCCGCGGCCTCGGTCTCCGTGTGCTCGCGCTCCATGGCCGCAAGCTGCTCGCGGAGGCGGACGACGTCGGGATGCCTGGCGGTGAACTGCACCTCGGCTTCCGCCAGCTTCTGCCGCACCTCCTCGATTTGCCGCAGCCGCTCCAGCGCCTGCGGCGTCACGTCGGCATCGCCGGCAGCCGCGCGGGCGATCACGTTCGGATCGCGGAGGCCGTCGAACAGCTTGTCGCGCTGCTCGATGACGCGGATCTGCTGTTCGCCGTTGAGGCGCAGCTGCGTGTTGAGCCGTTCGAGCGTCGCCAGGTTCACGCCGACCTGCTGCGGCAGCTCGCCGGTGTAGCGGCTCGTGTACTCCCGCATGGCCGCTTCGTGCCGATCGAGCTCGCGCTTGGCCTCCGCCAGCTGGTCGCGCAGGAACTGGGTCGTCCGGATTGCTTCTTCCGACCGCATGCGCTGGTTCTGCTGGACGTAGAACGCCGCCACGGCGTTGGCCACGTCCGCGACCGTCTCGCGCGCGTCGCCGGTGTAGCTGAGGGTGAACGACACGGTCTTCGTGCGGCCGCTGACCTGCTCGGGCCCGGCGGGCTGGACGACGATGTCGTTGCGCGCCTGGGCCAGCACCTCTTCGATCCCGGCGCGGCGGCGCAGATCCGGATAGAGATTGAAGCGATCGATCAGCTCGATGAGGCGATCGCGGCTCAGGATCTCCTGCTTGATGATGTAGAGGCGGCTTTCGACCTCGCCGCTGACCGGCGCGCGGACGATCGCCTCCGAGACGGGCCGCTCGACGAGGACGAGCGCGGTGGCGCGGTACAGGTCGGGCAGGTGCAGCGCGAAGGACGTGGCCGCGGCCAGCACGAGCGCGAACACGGCGATGGCGAGGAGCATCCGGCGTCGGAAGATCTCGACGAGACGGAGCACCAGCGAATCTTCAGCGGCGGTCGGCAGCAGATCGTGTGACATGGCGCCTCAGCGGACGACGATGATGTCGCCGGGGCGGACGTAGAAGTTGTCCTGCTCCGATCCTTCGGCGACTTTCCGGTAATTGAACGGAATGCGCGCCGTGCTCGCGCCCTGCTGCCGCAGCACGACGATGCGCCCGCGGTCGGCGAACTCGGTGAGCCCCTGCGCGCGCGCGATGAGCTCGAGCACGGTGGCGGGGCTCTTCACTTCGTAGTGTCCCGGTATCTTCACGTTGCCGAGCACGGCGACCTTGACGCTGTGCACCTCGCGGACGATCACCGACACCTCGGGCGAGGGGATGAACTCCGCGAGGCGCTGCGTGATCTGCTGGCGCAGCTCGCCCGGCGTCAGCCCCGACGCCTGGATGTCATTGACCAGCGGCAGCGAAATCATGCCGTCGGGGCGCACGGGGACGACCCGGCTCAGGTCGGTGTTCTTCCAGACCTGCACGTCGAGGATGTCTTCGGGGCCGATGCGGAACGGCTCCTCGACGATCCGCGGCGTCACGGTGACGGCGGTCGCCGCCCTGGGCGCCGAAGCCTCGGCGGAGGCGGCGGCGTTCTCGGCGCGCGGCGCCTCCTGAGGGAACGCGGCGGCCGGCGCGATGAGAAGCGCCAGGCACCACGCACCTGTTCTTGTCGTCTTCATCGTGTGACCCCCTTGGCGCGCGCCGCCTCCTCGGGCGGCAGAATCGAGCGCTTGTAGCGCGGCGCGACCGTGACGCTGACCCGGACGACGTGCCGCAGCAGCCGGTCCTCGAGCGGCAGCGCCTCGTCGTCGAGAAAGATCGGATGGCGGATGGTGCCGTCCTGGAAATCGAGGCCGTAGGTGGCGGCGACCGTGTACTGGTCGCTGGGACTCCACGACGCGACCAGCGTGCCGCGGTAGATCGTGGCCGTGCGCCCCTCGAGGGTGGCGATATCCGAGACGCCCGTGTGGACCCCGAGCTCCCAGCGGTGGCGGAACGGCCAACCGACGCGCGCCGTGAGGCTGTCGAGGGCGACCGGCCCGCCGATCCCGAGCACGATCGTCTCTCCGTGCCAGTAATCGAGCGCGGTGCGGAGGCGCGGGGTGGCGCGCGCCAGCGCCGCCGTCACCTCGACATCGACGCCGTCGTAGGACGTGACCTTCGGCCCGGCCGAGAGCGCGAGCCGCGTGCCCGGCGCGAGCTGGCGCTCCCACCCCAGAAGCAGCGCGTGCGAGCTGTGTGTGAGATCGCCGTCGACGATCGGCGACTCATTGGCCGCGAAGTACCGCCCCACATAGCTGGCGGTGACCGCGGTCCGCGGCGTGACGTCCCGCGCCACCGCCACGCGTCCGGCGTGCAGCGTGCCGCGCTCGCCGTCGACCAGCTGCTCCGTTGTCCAGTTGTACCCAGTGGTGAGGGTCAGGCGCGGCGTGAGCCGGCGCGCAAGGCTTGGCGTCAGCTCCAGGCGCTCCGCCTTGCGGCGTTCGCCGAGCACGCCAGTGTCGAGGTCGATCTCACCCGGCGTCTCGCTCCGGTCGTACCGCGTCGTGAGGCCGAGCGTCGTGAATGGGCTCGTGCGGAACCTGGTCTCGCCGAGGCCGTGGCGGCGCGCGTCGAGCGTGTTGAGCGACGAGAAGTTGGAGCGCTGCATGTCGAAGGCATAGAGGCCGAGCAGGCGAAGCCTCGCCGATTCGTAGCTCCCTTCGACGCTGGGTCGCAGCTGCAGCATCTGCCCTGCGGTGCCGTCGACGCGCGCGAAGAGGTTGTCGTCGTAGACGGTGAAGAACGACAGCGACGGGATGAGCTCCATCTGCGCCTGGGCGGAGGCGTTCGCGGTGAATACCGCGTGGGCGCTCGTCACGACGATCGCCGCGAACCACATCGACGCCGCGCGTCTCCTCACCAAGGCTTCGCTCCCTCGTAGGACGAACGCTTCAGAAGCTACGCGTTCGTCCTACCTAGATACGGCTCACCTGTCGCGGCCGTCCAAAGTGCAATAACCGTTCACAGGGCCGGCTGGAGATGGCACGGCGATTACGCGGGCGCGGAAAAGCGTTCGGCACCGGCACGAATCGGGCGATTCGCCGCTCGAACGCCGGTGTGGCACGGATACGCAGATCGCCGCTGATGTTCCAGCGCGATTCCGAAAAGTCCTGACCGGGGAGTCACCGGGAGAAGGACAACGGCCGAGCTCGGGAGGCATCGCGCTTGCTCTGGTACCAGGCGCTACGTGGGAGACGTGATCTCGTTCGATCGGCGGCAGCGACAGCCCGAGCAGGCGCTCCCCGCCGCCGCCGACAGCGTGCCGGCACCACAGCCGGTCACCTTCCGCGTCCTCGTCGCCGACGACGAGGAGTGGACGCGGCATCTGCTCCGGAGCTACCTCCTAAACGAGGGCGTCACGGTGGAGACCGTGCGG